>JBBDHW010000059.1:16378-65308 GCA_040880805.1 Acidimicrobiia bacterium
CGCGGCCCGTTGCCGCGACCCCCGGCGCGCGGGTCGCGGCAACGGGCAATCCCTCGAGCTCGCGCAGCGCCGCAAGCTGCGGCACTGCCGCTTCGATCGAGAACGCCTCATAGCCCATCGCGCCGATCTCGGTCAGCGCGATCACCGCGCCGAGCGCGGTGGCCAAGCGAGCTGTCGAGAGGTCCCCTGCCAACGCAGCACGAGTCAGCACCACGAATGGGACCCCCACAGCAAGCGTTGACAACACGAACGTGATCCACTGACGCGGCAACGCACTCCGGTAGAGCTGCTCGCGCACGGCGGCGACCTCTCCGCGGCGCGCGTTGAATGCCTCCAACACGAACCCGTCGAAGCCGAACAGCCGAACCTCCTTACCTCCCGTCGGCGTCACTGCCAAGGACCGCCAGTACTCAGCCTCCCGAACCGCGTTCCCTCTCTCGCTCGCCCCAGGACCCACCACACGCGCGTACTGGCGACGCAGAATCGCCCGCTGCGTCAGCAACAGCACCAGTGAGAACAACGCCAGGAGCGGCGAATACAACGCCACCAACGCCGCCGATGCTCCCGCACCCACGAACCGGGTCATCAACCACAGCTGCCCCTCGGCTGCCGCTCCCATGTTGAACAGGTACTGGTCGTAGACCGGCAACGCTGCCGCCCGCCGAATCGCTTGATCATCGAGATGATCGACACCCGGAACGGCCACCACCGCCCGTCTGACCTTCTGGCGGATCCTCCCATTCACCCGCAAAGCCACCGCATCACGAAGAGGACTCAGCAGACTCCACGCGACGAGATCCAAGACCAACAGCACACCCACCGCCAAGAGCGGAACAACGACCGAGGCCGCGTCCTCGCCCCGAGCGGCAAGAGTCGCGACACGCGACACCAGCACACCCACCGCCGCTGCAGTGATCGCAGGCAACAACCCCACGACCACCTCGACCGACCCGAGGCCCGCGACCCGCCACCAACCAATCCCGCCTAACAGTCGCAGCAAGCCAACACGATCTCGCACGAGTTCTCGCACCGACAGCTACCTCCAGCACCACCGGGACGCGGAGTCGAACCGACGCATTCAACCAGCAACAGAGAACCCCGCGTCGCTCCTTTTGGATGAAGCCTCTCTATCCGTGGTGGTTAGCAACGTCGGCGATAGAGATGCGACACGCGGAGCGCCAGAACGCGCGCTCTATATCCCATAGTCCAGGGCCCTCAAGTGGATACCGATCGGCACGTCGCTGCGGCCTTGATGCGGCCGTAACGGGCGAACAGCGACCGCTCCTGGGAGACTGGTACATGTGGATACGTGGAGATGCGGTAGCGCCCGCGGCGGCAACCGTCGAAGCCTTTCCCTCGGCCCTGCGGTCGCTCGGACCGACGAGCCATGACGCGCTGGATCGAGCTCCGTCGTCACTCGCTGACCAAGAAAGACGCGGGCCGCGGCAGAGGATCGCACCTGTCCCAGGAAGGAGTCGAACTCGCTCGATCGGAGGGCGAGAGGCTGCGCCATGTCCGCTACGTCGCCGTGAGTGAGTCTCCACGCACTCTCGAGACGGCGATTGCGATGGGGCTTGCCGTCGATGACGTCGTGGGTATCGCGGGGTCGAACGTGACGGGAGAGGTCGACTTCCACGAGTGGTGGGAGTGGCCCGATCCGTGGGCTGTCTACGCCGAACGGATCGCGACCCGGCCACGGCTCGCTGCCTACGCCGATGCCCAACTGCAGATCGTCAAACGGGCAGTCGATCGCGTGCGCGATGACGACACAGCGCTCCTGATCGGCCATGGAGGCTGGATCGAGCCAACCGTCGTCGCGGCCGTTGCGGCCGATCAACTGCAGAACTGGGGGCCACCGTTCGATCACCTCGAAGGTGTTCGCCTTTCCGAAAACGACGGGGTCTTCGCGATAGCCGCGGTCTACCGCCGAGCATGACGGACTAAGGCGCGGCGTCAAGCGGATCACCGAACAAGCGCCGGCCATGCGCACACCCAAGAACGTGCGCTCAAGATCCCGCAGCCAGGACACGACCGGCGCGCAGCGATCGGCACGTCGGTGTGCCGATGATCCGGCGTCAAAGGGCAGGGAGCCTGGCGATGACTTTGCCCTCGCCGCCAGCCGTTCGTTCCGCGACCTGAGCGATGGTGGCTTCGGGGCTGAGCTCCGTGTTGTCGATGCAACACGTCCACGATCGGTATCGAGCTCGCATCCACTGGACGTGGTCGGCGAGCCACTCGGGTGTTTGGTCGCCGCCTCGGTTTGCCACCCGGCTCTGGATCTCCGTGAGTGCTGGGTCGAGCGTCACGTGGAAGACGTCGCCGACGTCGAGCAGCAGCGCGATCAGATCGTTGATCTCGTCTGGTGTGTGAAGTCCGTTGCCTCCGATGATGACGCACTGGAACCCCGCGTCGAGGAACGATCGTGCGAGCAGGAAGCACTGGTAGCCGGCCAGGTCGAGTCGTCGCTCCTCGTGGGAAAGCTCCCAGCGAGGGTCCACCATCATCAGGACAGTGTCCGTGTCAATGACCGCCGTCGGACCGAGGTGCCGCTCAAGGGCGCGGTACCCGAGGTTCATGAGCGTCGACTTGCCGGACCCGCACGCGCCCGACAGCAGAATCGTTCTCGCCACTGGTGCCGGTCCCTTCATGCCCTCGTGCACACCAGGCTAGGACGCTCCGTTCCCCTTCCATCTCGAGTTCGTCGTGGCACGACGCGACGGCTTGTTCCACGAACGATGATCCATACAGCCGACAGCCGACAGCCGACAAAGAGGCTTGCACCGTGCCACCTGGTTGGGACGCCGCGGGTAAATCGCCGCGCGTCTCTACGGATTTGCACCCACTGTTGGTCGCGCGGTGGCTATCGACCTGTGACTCGTCGTAGCTCGTCTTCGTCACCGATGTTCCAGAGCAAGCGGTAGAAGCGTGTTCGTTCGGCGTCGGCGGCAATTCCGTACGCGTCGAGAAGCGCGTCTTGCCATACGGGTCCGTAGTTCCATTCGGCGGCCATCGTGGCGACCGCGAGATCCGCCCACGGGGCCGCGATCCCGAGGTCGCCGAGATCGACGTGCCCTGACCAGTGGCCATCGTCGGCGATCAGTGTGTTGGGTGAGCAGGCGTCCCCGTGACACACGACCAGCTTGTCGATCGGCGGCGGGGCGGACAGCAACGCCAGTGCTCCGTCGACTCCGAGCTGTCGATCCTCTGGCGCCCACGTTGCGGGGTCGAGCATCCCGAGCGCCGCGAGCTGTCGCGGAGCGACGATCCGATCCTCGACCGACCATGAGAAGGGGCAGGTGTCGACCGGTAGTGCATCGTGGAGTGCTCGCAACCCCAACCCAATCTGCGCCACCGCCGTCTCGGGCTCCTGCTTCCAGCGATCTGACACCGCGCTCTCCCCCGGCAGAGCTTCGGTCACGATCCAGCCGGCGTTCTCATCAGCGCCATGTTCGATGACGCGTGGGACGGACGCGTACATCACCGCCCACTGAAGCCGGGCGATCTCCTTCGAGAGATCAATCCCGCTCGCGTGCGGCGACCACTTCACGAAGTAGCGATGCGCGCCCCCGACCTCGTAGGTGCACCCACCGAGTTCGTTGCTCCAAACGAGTCGCAGAGGCCTACCCTCCGCGCGCCTGAGGACGGCTGCCGGCACTCGGTGATCGTCTGGTCCGGTATCAGTCACCGTAGGCGAGTGTGTCACGGCACCGGTCAATCACGGGCGCTCCTTCGCCGTTTCACCCGCCCACGATCTGCCGATCCGCGACACGCTGGCGATGCGCAGATCCGCTCAGAACGCGACGACAGAATGCTCAACCGGCACGATCGCAGAAGCGCTACAGATCGCACTCGGTCGCGCGGAGCAGGGGTTGGAGGGCACCTCGCACGGGCTTCGCAGCCGCGCGTCCTGCGACACCCGGTGACGATGACGACCTCGAGCAGACGGCCCATCCGCAAGCCCCAAGAGACGCGACGGCGCCAGGGGCCTTCGTCGCCAGAGCGGACCCCGCTCGCGCCGCTTGTCTGCGTTGACGTTCGCGGCGGCTACGCATCTTCGCCGCCGCGCGAGCGGGCACCTGGTCGCCGGTGGTCTGTGCCCAGGACTGTGTTCCTCAGACGAACTGCTTCGTGAGTTCCGCGACCTCGTCGAAGTTCTTCTTGATGTCGGGCAAGGACTGGCTGCCGTCGCGGTAGGCCTGTTTTGACATGTCCTTATCTCCGAAGCGAAGTCGCCCGGAGTCGCTATCTATGACGTCGGCGACCAACAGAGCGCCGGTCTCGTGGTCGAAGCCGCATTCGATCTTGAAGTCGAAGTACGTGCCGCCGAGTCTCGCCCACGCGTGCTCGACTATCTCGAATGTCCGGACGGTGAGGTCGCGAAGTTGGCCAAGTTGCTCAGAGGTGACCGTCGCATAGCGACTGTGCGACAGCATCTCCTCGCTGATGAGGTCGCCGGCGGCGTGGACGTCGCCGAGCTGAAGAGCCGCCTTCGTGTTGGGCACGAAACGCCGCAACACGTCGCGCGCGAAGTCGAATTCAAGGAGCGGATCATGGTTCGCGTCGTCCTTCTCGAAGACCTCGAAGACGAGATCGGCAAAGACGGTGCCGTCGGCGATGTCGGCATTCCGGTCTAGAAAGCTGCCAGTCGCGATCCGTCGAGCGACGAGTTCGAGAGGGATCATCTCGACCTTGCGCGCCCGAAAGGTGACTGCGTCGAGCCGCTCGACAAAATGAGTCGGCACACGATTGTTGTTGAGTAGTCGGAAGATGTTGCAGGTCGTCGTTGTCGACGACGCCGCCTTGCCCTCGATGACATCGTGCTTCGCTCCGTCGCCCGCCGTGATGTCGTCCTTGCTCCGGATCAACACGGTGCCGTCGCCGGCGTCGATGATGATCTTCGTCTTGCCTTCGATGGCCTGCATGAGCTTCTCCTTCTCTCGGGTCAGAACGGTCGACGTCACGTCGGGGATCGTCGTCAGCCGATCGGGGCGCACCGACCGGATCCGGTCGATCTCATCCACGCCGGCGCGCAGTCGGCGTCGGGTGCGGTTCAGCCGTGACCGCACCGTGCCGACCGGGATGTTGAGCGCATTCGCAGTCTCCTCGTAGGTGAGCGCCTCCCACGCGTGGAGCAGCAACACGTCGCGTTCGCCGGGTGGGAGCTCGTCGAGCAGTTTCGCCATCGCTCGCACCTGAAGTTGAGCGTCGATGACGTCCGCCACTGCGTTGCCGTGATCGTCCGGCTCGCTCTGCGCGACGAGGCGGTCCAACATCCTGAGTTCGCCGGCCCGCCGCCGAAAGTGCTTCCGCAATAGGTTGGACGCGATTCCGTACAGCCAGGGCAGCGCCGTCGAGAAGTCCGAGGCGTAGCGGAACCGGGCCTCGAACGCAGCGAGAAATACGTCAGCCAGCAGGTCGCTCGCATCGTCCGGACCGATCCGCCGGGCGAGATACCGGAAGACCGTCTCGGCGTGCCGATCGAAGATCTCGCCGAACCGAGCGGGTTCGTCCAGCGATTCGATTATGAGTTCAGCATCCGACCGGCTGATCACACCTCATCTTTACCGTCAAGCCCGACTTCGGTTCGCGGGATCGTGCCCGGCCTCCCCACGTGACCGCACCCGTAGCGAACCTGCAACCGGGAGAACGGCGGACGACCCGAACGCCGGTTATCTCTCGCGCCTGCCGAGAGACGCTGGACTGTCCCGAACGCGCGGACATATCGACGTGGGAATCGCCCCGAGGTGCTGGTCGAGGACGCGCCAGAACGCTCGCACCGAACATCAGACCGCGGCCGTCAGCCACGAGCGCAGATCGGCACCTCTTTGTGCCAGTCGCGAACGACGCCCAGGAGAAAGATCTCTCTCAGGGATCCTTCGCGGTGGCACTGCCGGGCGGCGTAGGCGCGAGACGGGCGACTGTCTCTCTGGGCGGTCGAGCGGTCGCAGGCGCGTTCAATGCACCGGCTCGCTCACGCTCGCTCGTGGCGCTCCGCGGCGCGGGCGCGGAGAACCTCCTTCTCGACCTTGCCTGCGGCGTTCACCGGAAGACTGTCGACGATCTCGACCGCGCGGGGCACCTTATAATTGGCCATCGCTGCACGCGCCCAGTCGATGAGCTCCTCCGCGCGCACCTCCGCGCCGGGGGCCGCGACGACGAAGGCCATGCCGACCTCACCGAGCCGTTCGTCCGGCATTCCCACCACCGCAACCTGGCCGACGGCAGGGTGGCCGAGCAACAGGTTCTCGATCTCGGCGGGGTAGGCGTTGAAGCCGCCGACGATGAACATGTCCTTCTTTCGTCCGACGATGCGGAGACACCCGCGCTCGTCGAGGGTCCCGAGGTCACCGGTGTGCAACCAGCCTTCGGTGTCGACGGCCCGCGCCGTCTCCTCCGGATCGTCGAGGTAGCCGCGCATCACGCTGTAGCCGCGCACCAGCACCTCACCCGGCTCCCCGACGCGTTGCACCACGCCGTTGTCGTCGGCGACTCGGATCTCGAGCCCCGGTCGGGCACGACCGACGGTCGTCGCGATGGTCGTGAAGTCGTCGTCGGGTGCGGTGCCGGTCACCGTGCCGGCTTCGGTCAGCCCGTAGCCGGTGATGATCGTCTGGAACGGCAGCTCTTCCTTCACCCGGCGGATCAGTACGACGGGAATGTCGGCCGCACCGGTCACCGCGACGCGCAGTGACGACAGGTTGAAGCGATCACGGTCGGGATGATCGAGGATCGACTGGTAGATCGTCGGCGGGCCGGGCAGCACCGTCACCGATTCCTCGGCGACTGTGCGCAGCACGTCGTCGACGTCGAACACGGCCTTCGGGATGATCGTCGCACCATGCATGAGTGACGCGAGACAGCCCGCCTTGTACCCGAACATGTGGAAAAACGGGTTGACGACGAGGTAACGGTCACCGGTCGCGAGGCCGACCATGTCGCACCAGTCGGAGAACTGCCGGAGCGTCTGTGCGTGCGTCATGAGCACACCCTTCGGCGCGCCCGTCGTTCCCGATGTGAACAACACGTCACAGACGTCGTCGGCTTGGACTGCGCCGATGCGAGCGTCGAGCGCGGCATCGTCAACCGAGTCGCCGATCCGCAGGAACGCGGCAAGCGAGTGGTCGACGCTGGATGAATCGTCGAAGCCGACAACGAGGTCGAGGTTCGGCAGGCGAGGTCGAAGGTCGGCCAGCGTCGCGGCGTAGTCCATGCCGAGGAACTCACCCACCGAGAAGACGACGCGTGCGCCACTGCGCTCGAGGATGTACTGCACCTCGTTGCCCTTGAAGCGCGTGTTCACGGGAACCACCGCGGCGCCCGCGCCGAGCGTGCCGAGCGCGGCGACCAGCCATTCGTAGCGGTTGGGCGCCCAGACTGCGACGCGCTCCCCCCGCTCGATGCCGGAGGTCATCAACGCGGCGGTCACGCGGCGGAAGTCGGCGACCAGCTCGGTGAAGGTGACGCGCCGCTCGCCGTCGACGACCGCCTCGGAGTCACCGAAGCGGGTGGCGGTGGAAGCGGCCATCTCCGGGATGGACGCCCACAGGAGATCGCCTCTCACGCGCTTCCGCTCATACTTGTCCGCTCTCGGTGCTGCGCACCGGGCCGCTCGGGCCCCGCTCCGCTGCGGGCCGGGGTACCCGGCCCGCGGTCACTCCGCTCACGTGAGCTCGGGCGCGAGGGTCGCGAGGAACTCCCGCGTTCGGCCGCCCGAAGCCACGAGCGCGTCGCGACCCTGCCCGGTGGGCAGGACCCGCACCGAGAGGTCGGTCGCACCCGCGTCGGCGAAGGAACGGAGCCGCCGCTCCACGTCGGCTTCTGTCCCCACCGCCGCGATGTCACCGACGTCGGTGGCGTCGCCCTGCTCGAGAAGCCGCTGGTAGTTGGGTGAGAACTCGGCGTGACCGAGGATGCGATTCGCCCGTTCGCGCGCCGCATCCACCTCGTCGGGAGCGCACACACCCACCGGCACGCCGGCGACGACCCGCGGCGAGGGTCGACCCGCGGCCGCCGCTGCCTTCGTGATCCGCGGCGCGACGTGCTCGGCGATGGCGCGCTCGTCGGCCATCCACAGGATGGTGCCGTCGGTGCGCTCTCCTGCAATCCGGAGCATCACCGGACCGAGGGCGGCGAGGAGCACCGGGGTGGGCACGATGTCGGTGATGTCGAGCGGGTTGTGAATACGAAAGCGGTCGTTCTCGACGTCGACCGGGCTCGGTCCCGCGAACATCGCGTCGAACACGTCGATGTAGTCCTCGACCAACTGCGCCGGACGCTCGTACGGCAACCCGAGCATGGTGTCGATGACCCAGTGGTGGGACGGCCCGACGCCGAGCGTGAAGCGCCCGGCGCACACCGCCTGGACCGACAGCGCCTGCTGACCGAGCGCGATCGGGTGGCGCGATTGCAGCGGGACGACCGCGGTGCCGAGCTCGATGCGACTCGTTTCCCGCCCCATCAACGCGACCGCGGTCATGGCGTCGAAGTCCTGCGGGAGTTGGGGGATCCACGCAGTTGCAAAACCTGCGAGGTCAGCCTCGCGGGCATCCTCGCAGAGGCGGTCGACCTTGCCCGCGTAGTTGCGGGTTTCGGGCCCGATCATGATCCCGATGCGCACGACCGGCCTACTCGATCTCGCGACCCGCGACGAAGCGCGCCGGATCATGAGCATTGCCGGCGTCGAACCCACCGCTGCGACGCATGAACGTGGTGGAGCGCCGGTGGATTCGCCATCCATCGGCAGTCCTGCGGTACTGGTCGCTGTACCAGGCCAGGCGCATCTCGTGGGTCCCCTGTTCGATGAAGACGTAGTGCTGGATGCCGGTCGCGGTGTCACCGTCGAACTCGACGAGCGGCACGTTGCCGATGTACTGCCCGGGTGGCGCGCTCTTCAACAGGCCCGGGAAGTCGTCGAGCGTGTACGGCGTCCCGAACGCGTTGTACTCACCGTCGGGGGTGAAGACCTCCAACCAGCGGTCCTCCTCCTTCCGTGCGCTGAACGACATGTAGCGCGCCGCGAGCTGCTGGATCTCGAGCAGATCCGCCATCTCCTGCTGGTTCATTGGCTTCTCCTCGATGTGACGGTCACGTGACCCGTCCGCCGTTCACCCCGATGATCTGCCCCGTGACGTAGCCGGCCTCGTCCGACACCAGGTACGCGCACGCGGCGGCGATGTCCTCGGGGACACCGATGCGGCGAACGGGCAGAGTGCGAGCGACGTCGTCCAGGGTGCCGCCGCCGAATCGTCCGGCCTCGGCCGCGCGCCGACTCATCGGCGTGTCGATGGCCCCGGGCGGGATGGTGTTGACAGTTATGCCACGCGGTCCGAGCTCGAGCGCCAGCGTCTTCGTGAGGGCGATCACGCCGCCCTTCGACGACGCGTAGTGGGCCATCAACCGCGCGCCCGTCTGCGCACTCGACGACGAGATGTTGACGATGCGGCCCCATTTGGCCTCGAGCATGTCGGGCAACACCGCTTGCGTGCAGTGGAAGGTGCCCGTCAGGTTCACCGCGATGATGCGTTCCCACAGCTCCGTGCTGATGTCCATGAACTTGTCGAAGCCATCCTTGCCCGCCCCGTTCACCAGCACGAGCACCGGACCCAGGGCGCGTCGCGTCTGCTCGACTGCCCCGTCGACCTGCGCGCGGTCGGAGACGTCGACCTGACACGCGATCGCCTCGCCGCCCGCGTCGCGGATGTCCTGCGCGGCTCGATCGGCCTGCTCGATGTCGAGGTCGAACACCGACACCTTGGCGCCATCGCGCGCGAGACGTTGACTGATCGCGAGGCCGATACCCGATGCGCCACCGGTCACGACGGCGGTGGACCCTGCAAACGACATGCCCACTCCTGTTGCGGATACGAACGTCAGGCGACAGCGCCCGTGAGCTTACGGACCTCCGCGACCAGCGTCTCGATCGGTGTGCCGGTCGCGAACACCGCGGCGACGCCCATGTCGAGCAGTGCCTGGACGTCGGCTTCCGGCACCGTCCCACCGACGACGACCTTGATGTCACCGACGCCGTAGTCGCGCAACGCCTCGACCGTCTTGCGAGTGAGGCCCATGTGCGCGCCCGAGAGGATCGAGAGGCCGACGAGGTCGACGTCCTCCTGCAACGCGACGGAGGCGATCGCGGCGGGCTTCTGGCGGATGCCGGTATAGATGACCTCGAAGCCGGCGTCGCGCAGCGCCCGGGCCACGAGCTTCGCGCCACGGTCGTGCCCGTCGAGCCCGGGCTTCGCCACGAGCACGCGTACCGGCAACGGCGCGGGCATCAGAACACCGCCGGCTGCTGGTACTCGCCCCACACGTCCTTGAGCTCGCGGGTGATCTCGCCGACGGTGCAGTACTCCTCGACACACTCGACCAGGTGCGGCATGAGATTCGCTTCACCTTGGGCGGCGTTGCGCAACTCGGCCAGGGCCGCGAGCGCGGCCCGGGTGTTGCGCGTGCGACGAACCTCGGCCAAGCGGTCGAGTTGAAGCTTGCGTGCGGCGTCGTCCATCGAGGGTGGCGCGAGCGACGGAGCGGGTTGGTCGCTCTCGTACCGGTTCACTCCCACGATCACACGCTCACCGGTGTCGATCTTTCGCTGAACCGCGGCCGACTCGTCGGCAATGAGCCGTTGGACATAGCCGTCTTCGATGCAACGGACCATGCCTCCGCGACCTTCGAGCTCGGCCATGATCCCGATGATCTTCTCCTCCATCGCGTCGGTCAGCGACTCGACGAAGTACGACCCGCCCAAGGGATCGACGGTGCGCACGATGCCCGTCTCATGGGCGAGGATCTGCTGCGTGCGGAGCGCGAGCGTGGTGCTCTCCTCGGTCGGCAGCGCGAACGGTTCGTCCCACGCTGCAGTGAACATCGACTGGACGCCGCCGAGCGCCGCTGCCATCGCCTGGTACGCGACCCGCACGATGTTGTTCTGCGGCTGCTGAGCCTGGAGCGTCCAGCCGCCGCACACCACGCCCGTGCGGAACATGGCGGAGCTCTCTTTCTGCGCGCCGTAACGCTCCCGCGCGATGTGCGCCCAGCGGCGCCGCCCGGCGCGGTACTTGGCGATCTCCTCGAAGAAGTCGTTGTGCGTATAGAAGAAGAACGACACCTGGGGTGCGAATTGATCGATCGTCATCCGCCCTCGGGACACGATCTCGTCGCAGTATGTCACCGCGTCCTGCAGGGTGAACGCCATCTCCTGCGCGGCGTTGGCCCCCGCATCACGGAAGTGCGCGCCGGCGACGGACACTGCGTTGAAGCTCGGCACCTCAGCGGCGCAGAATTCGATCGAGTCCGCGATCAGGCGGATCGATGGCGTGGGTGGCCAGATCCACGTGCCGCGCGCGACGTACTCCTTGAGGATGTCGTTCTGCACCGTGCCCCGCAATTGCGCCCGCGGCACGCCCTGCTTGTCGCCGACCGCAACGTAGAAGGCGAGCATGATCGCGGCAGTCCCGTTGACCGTCCACGAGGTCGAGATGCGATCGAGTGGGATGTCGCGGAAGAGGATCTCGGCGTCGGCGAGCGAGTCGAGGGCGACGCCGACCCGACCGACCTCCTCTTCGACGTCGGGGTCGTCGGAGTCGTAGCCGATCTGGGTGGGCAGGTCGGCCGCCACCGAGAGCCCGGTGCCACCTTCCTTCAGCAGGAGCTTGTAGCGCTCGTTGGACCATTCGGCGGTCCCGAACCCCGAGTACTGCCGGAACGTCCAGAGCTTGTCGCGGTAGCCGCCCGGGTGGTTGCCCCGCGTGAAGGGGAATTCGCCCGGCGCGCCGATCCGTTCGAGGTGTCGCGGATCGAGATCCTCGGGTCCGTACGACTGGTTGACAGCGAGCCCGGCCTCGGTCGTGTACTCCTCGGGTGTCACCGAGATATCGTATATTTTCCCCGATGACCGCGGCGGGCGACGTACGGCTCGAGCGCGACGGGCTCGTCACGGTGCTCACGATCGACCGTCCCGAGGCTCGCAATGCCATCGCGCGGGCGACCATGCGAGAGCTCGACGGCGCGCTCGACGAAGTCGAGGCGTCGGCGGCCCGCGTATTGGTGGTCACCGGTGCCGGTACCCGTGTGTTCGTCGCCGGTGGGGACCTGAAGGAGCTGGCGGCGGTCCGCACGCACGAGGACGCGACGGTCATGGCCGAGACCATGCGCGGCGTCCTCGACCGGCTGGCGACGCTGCCCGTTCCCGTGCTCGCTGCAGTCAACGGCGACGCGTACGGCGGAGGAGCCGAGGTGACGGTCGCCTGCGACATCCGCATCGCCGCCGCCGACGTGCACTGCGCGTTCAACCAGGTGGCGCTCGGGATCATGCCGGCATGGGGCGGCATCGAGCGGCTCACCGGGCTCGTGGGTCGCGGGCGGGCATTGGCCCTCATGACGACGGGCAGAGTGCTCGACGCCGAGGCCGCACTCGAGCTGGGGCTGTTCGACGAAGTGGTTCCACGCTCGCAGTTCGACAGCCACTGGCGTGAAGTCGCCCAGCAGATCGCGTGCGCTCCGCGCGACGCCCTCGTCGGCATCAAGGCAGCGCAGCGGGCCGCGTTCCCCACCGCGCGGCCCGACCTCGCCGCACCCGCGATCGCGTCGTTCGCGAGCACGTGGGTCGCGGAGGATCACTGGCGGATGGTCGAGGAAGCAGACCAACGCCGGCGCGCCGCCCGCGAGCGCGCCTGAGTACTCGTCGCTCGCTGCTCGTCGGGATACCCACCTCGCGGCCGCTCGCTCCTGGCGAGCGACTCACTCGCTTCGCTCGTCGTCGCCGCATCTGCCGGAGTTCGTCCCAGCTTTTCAGCAGACGATGCCGGCTTCTCGCAGTGCGCGGACTCGCGCCGGCGCGTAACCGAGGCCCTCCAGTACGTCGGTCGTGTGCTCGCCGAGGAGCGGCGCCGGACGGAGTGAGTCCCGCGCCTGAGTCGGCAACGGTCCTCGAACGTGCTCGTACCGGCCGTACGCCGGATGTTCGTTCTGCACGACGAGCCCGCGAGCGCGGGATTGCGGCTCCACGAGTGCGCGGGCGACGTCGTTCACCGTGCCGCATGCCACGCCGACTTCGCCGAGGCGCGCTTCCCACTCGCGACTCGATGCGGTGAGGAGCACGCGCTGGACGCGCTCGATCACCTCCTCGCGTTGAACGAGTCGTCCCTCGCGCGTTGCGAAGCGCTCTGCCGCCAACGCCGTATCCCCGACCGCGTCGACGAACCGACGCCACATGCCGTCGTTCCCGACGAACAGCGCGAGATGGCCGTCGGCGGTGCGGAAGTTCTGCGCCGGCACCAGCGTGGGGTGCGCAGAGTTCGCGGTGCGCGCGAAGCCGGCGTCGCCATTTCGCTGCCACGAGGCGAGGTACGTGAGCATGGAGATCTGCACGTCGAAGAGGCCGACGTCGACATGCGTGCCGATCCCCGTGCGCGACCGTTCCACGAGCGCGGCGCAAACGCCGAGCGCAGCGCTGATACCACCGCTGTGGTCGACGTAGGAGATTCCGGCCTTGGTCGGCGGTCCGTCGGGCTCGCCGGCGAGGCTCATCACGCCCGCCACAGCCTGGATCGTGTAGTCGTACCCGGCACGTTGCGCGTCGGGGCCGGTCTCGCCGTAACCCGTCAGGGAGCACGTGACGACCGCAGGGTTCACCGCGTGCAGCGGGTCGTGGCCGAGCCCGAACTTCGCCAGCACGCCGGGGCGGTAGTTGTCGATCACGACGTCGGCGTCGCGCACGAGATCCTCGACCACCGCACGGCCCTCGTCGGTCGCGAGCCTCACGCCGATCGAGCGCTTGCCGCTGTTCAGCGCCAGGAAGTACAGCGACTGCTCGCCCTGGAAGTGCGGGCCCATCGACCGCGCGTCGTCGGGATGCGAAGGATCCTCGATCTTGAGCACGTCGGCTCCGAGGTCGGCAAGCACCAGCCCCGTGTAGGGCCCGGCCAAGAAGTGGCAGAGCTCGAGGACGCGAATGCCGTCGAGTGGTGGCACGCCTAGGCCGCGCCGGGCTCGCTTGCTTCCAGCGGCTCGCCCGTATCGCGGTCCCAGTAACCCATCTCTTGGAGGATTTCCACGGCGAGGTCACCGCTCTCCGCGACGTGGTGCTCCAGCATTCGCTGTGTCTCGTGCGCGTCGTGTACCTCGAGCGCGCTCAGGATGCGGGCGTGGTGCTGCGCGGAGATGTCGGCCCACTGCGGGACGAACTCGAAGTAACGGACGGGCAGGCTGCGCGACAAGAGCCGGAGCACGGAAGCCAGCCGACGCGAACCGCCCGCCTGGTTGATGATTTTATGGAAGTCGTGGTTCCACTGCGTCTTGTCCTCCGGGTCGGTGCAAGCGACGAACGACTCGTGGATGCGCCGCAGCTGTGCAAGCTGATCGTCGGTGAGCGAGGTGGCGGCCCGACTCCCCGCCAGTCCGGCGATGAGCCCGAAGATCCGGTAGTGGTCGACGATGTCCGCCCGTTCCAACCGCGCCACGAACGCGCCCCGGCGCGGCACCGCATCGATGAGGCTCTCCTGCGCGAGCTCGATGAGCGCTTCTCGCACCGGCACGCGGCTCATCCCGAGCACCTCGCTGATCTCGTCCTGATCGACCTTGGCCCCCGGGCGTAGCGTGCCCGTGAGGATCTGCTCACGCAGGTAGGCGGCCGCAGTGTCCTTGAGGCTCGGGTGGTTGATGGGTCGGGCGCGCAGGGTCGCTTCTTCGACGATCTCGATCTCGGCCATCTCGTGGTCTCCCATCGATATACAAAGTAACCGCGTCGCGGTCGCGTACGGCGCACGACGCGCACGTCACGGCTCGTAGACCACCGTGACCGCCGAAGACGCCGGGAAACCTTGGCAGGTGAGCACCCAGCCCTCGGCGACCTCCTCCGGGGTCAACGCGTTGTTGAGGCGCATCGTCACCTCACCATCGACGACACGAGCCATACAGGTCGCGCAGCTCCCTGCTTCGCACGAAAACGGCGCACGCAGTCCGGCCCGACGCGCGGTCTCGAGAATCGTCTCGCCGGCGCGGTACTGCACTGAGTGCGTGGTCCCGTCCAGCACGATGACGACGGATTCAGTCCCCGCGTCGTCCCCCGGGAGCGTCGCGGGCGGTTCGTCGCGGCGGGCCGCCGCTGCGTTGGCGAAGCGCTCGATGAACACGCGATCCGGCGACACGTGCAGCACGGCGAGCGCGTCCTCCACGACGTCCATGAACGCTGCTGGACCACACACGTAGAAGTCGGCGTCGATGGCTGTGTTCACGAACTGCGTCACCGAGTCGGAGTGGACGAATCCGTGCTCGACGTCCAGGTGGTGCACGACCTCGACCCGGTTCGGGTACGTGCACGCGAGCGCGTCGAGCTCGTCGGCGAAGATCACTGATTCGGCATTGCGGTTGGCGTAGAGCAACCGCACCGATCGGTCCGCGGTGGTCAGCGCGCTCTTGATCACCGAGATCACCGGCGTGATGCCGCTTCCGCCGCTGAACGCGACGAGGGGTGCGGAGCGGGGACGCAGGGTGAACACGCCTGCGGGGCGGGTCAGGGCGAGAACGTCACCCTCGGCGACCTCGTCGAGCATCCAGTTCGAGACGCGGCCGCCGGGCACCCTCTTCACGGTCGTGGTGAGGTCGGGGTCGGTGTGCGGCGAGCTCGACATCGAATAGCAGCGGAGAAGGTCCTCGTCGCCGATCCGCACGCGGAACGTGCAGAACTGCCCGGCCTCGTAGGCAAAGTCGTCGCGCGCCTCGGCTGGTACGTCGAAGACGAACGACTTCGCGTCGTGCGTCTCCTGCACGATCCGCTTGACGCGCAGCGGATGGAACCCGTGGTCGGGGCTCATCGGCCGGCCGTCCGGCCACACCTCCGCTGCATCTCCATCACATGGGTCGATTCCGCTTCGGCGTCCCGGCCGTCCGGCCACGCCTCCGCTGCATCTCCATCACACAGGCGATTCGATCAGGCGGCGGCGGGCACCTTGTAGACCACGCCACCTTTCATCACGAACTGCACGTCCTCGGTGACCGTGATGTCGTCGGTGGGGTCGCCGGGCACCGCGATGACGTCGGCCAGGAGGCCGGGCACGAGCCGACCACGATCGTCGACGTCGACGAGCTCCGCGCTGGTCACCGTCGACGCCACGATCGCATCGACGGGCCGCATGCCGCGCTCGACCAGCGCCCACAGCTCCTTCGCGTTCTGGCCGTGCGGGATCGCCGGCGCGTCGGTGCCGGTGGCGATCTTCGCACCGGCGTCGATCAGGCGCGCGATCGTCTTCTTCGCGATCGGGAAGACCTCCGCCGCCTTGGCCTGCAACTCAGGTGCCGCTTTCGAGGTGTCCATGGCCTCCGACAGGTACGAGGTGGGGACGATGAAGGTGCCGCGCTCGAGCACGAGCTCCTGCGTCTCCTGACTCATCAGGGACGCGTGCTCGATGCAGTCGATCCCTGCCTCGACCGCGGCCCGGATCCCGTCGTCGCCGTGCGCGTGCGCGGCCACCCTCAGCCCGCGCCGATGGGCCTCGTCGACGATCGCACGCAGCTCTTCGTCGGAGTAGTGCTGCGCGCCGGCCGTGCCCGTGAGCGACATGACACCGCCCGACGCGCACACCTTGATGAGCTTGGCGCCGTACTTGATCTGGTAGCGCACTGCGTGGCGTACCTCGCTGACCCCGTCCGCGATGCCCTCCTCGACCGTGAGCGGGAGCACCCCCGGCGCGAGGCCGGCGAACATCGTCGGGTCGAGGTGACCGCCACTCGGCGTGATCGCGTGTCCGGCAGGGAAGATCCTCGGACCCGGGATCCATCCCGCGTCGATTGCCCGCATGAGCGTGACGTCGAGCAGGAGGCCGCCAGTCCGGACGAAGAGACCGAGGTTGCGCACCGTCGTGAAACCTGCCAGCAGCGTCTTGCGACACGAGGGGATCGCGCGCATCAGCATCATCCCGGGATCGTCCTGGACTCCACTCATGAGCGTCGAGCCCGCTCCTCCCATCAGGAAGTTGAGCTCCATGTCCATCAGGCCCGGGAGCAACGTCACGTCGCCGAGCTCGATCACCTCGGCGTCGTCGGGCAGCCGCTCGGGCGACACGTCGCGGATGTGCTCGCGCTCCACCACCACGACGCCGGGCTCGACGAGCGCACGCGTATCGACGTCGACCATCCGGTCGGCGCGGAGGACGACGGGGTGGTCAGGAGGCTTCGGCCGGGCGCCGGCCACCATCGTCGCGGTCATGAGTCACGTCCCCTGAAACGCGGAAAAATATACAATATCGCGACGCGCGCGGCGTGCGTCGGGAGGAGATCCATGACTGCAGTGATGGAGGGCGTACGGGTGCTCGAGGTGGCGGAGCATACGTTCGTGCCCGCGGCCTCCGCGCTGCTCGCCGACTGGGGCGCCGAGGTCATCAAGATCGAGCACGTCGAGCGCGGCGACGCCATGCGTGGTCTCGCGTCGAGCGGAGTCGTCGACATTCCCTCCGACGTACACGCGCTGCTCGAACACTCCAACCGCGGCAAGCAGAGCCTCGCCCTCGACCTCACCACCGACGAAGGTCTCGACATCCTCTACAAGCTCGCCGCGACCTCCGACGTCTTCCTCACCAACAAGCTCCCGAGCGTCCGAAAAAAGCTGCGCATCGAAGTCGACGACATCCGCGCGCACAACTCGCGCATCATCTACGTGCGGGGCACGGGCCAGGGCGCCCGCGGACCCGACGCCGACAAGGGCTCCTACGACTCGCTGGCGTTCTGGTGCCGCTCCGGCATCGCCGTCGGCATCAAGCGCCCCGAGTACGACCACGTGCCCGTCCCGCCGGCCCCCGGCTTCGGCGACTCGATCGGCGCCATGACCATCGCCGGCGGGATCATGGGCGCCCTCTTCCACCGCGAACGCACAGGCGTTGCGACCATCGTCGACGTGTCGCTCTTCGGCACCGCGATGTGGGCCATGGGACAGGCCTTCGCCCTCTCGCTCCTGATGGAAGTCCCCTGGACCCCGCCGCCCGAAGCCAACGTCAGGGCCAACCCCCTCACGGCCAACTACCTCACAAAGGACGGGCGGTACCTGTCGTTCACGTGTCTGCAGGCCGGCAAGTACTGGCCGCCCCTCTGCGACGTCATCGGCCGGCCCGAGCTCGCGTCGGATGCCCGGTTCGCCGACCACGCGTCGCTCATGGCGAACAACGTCGAGGCCGCCGAGGTGTTGCGCGACGCGTTCGCCGAGCGGACCCTGGAGGAGTGGCGCGAGCGGCTTGCCGACTTCATCGGTCAGTGGACCGTCGTCCAGGACACGCTCGAGGCCGCTGCAGACCCGCAATCCGTCGCGAACGGCTATCTGCAGGAATGCCACACCGCGGCCGGTGTCCCCTTCCGGCTCGTCGCCGCACCCGTCCAGTTCGACGAACAACCTGCCACCCCCCGGCGCGCGCCCGAGTTCAACGAACACGGTGACGCCGTCCTCGCCGACCTCGGACTCGACTGGGACACCATCGTCGACCTCAAGGTCCGCGGCATCACCGCCTGATCACGTCAGAATCACGTCGTTTGCGCTGCTCACACGGCAGTTCCCGTGTGCGTCAGGTCGCCAAGTGATGCGAGCTGTTCAAACCCCACCGGCTCTTACAGGGGCGCGAGATGCCGATCTGTATTCCTTCGTCTGGCTTCGCGCGCGTGTTGAGGGCCAGCAGGCTGGTCGGGGCGTGGTAACGGGCACCGGCAAGTCCGGCTGACACCAACAGCGCACCGACCTCGTTTGCGGGCCAGGCCGTCGCGTGTAACCGTACGTACGCGCTGCCGTCATGAGGGACGTAGGGGTAGCTGCCTCAAGAGGAGACGACCATGGTCGACGACGCTGCAAACGAAGACACCGAGACCGTGAACTGCACGATCCTCGAGGGACCCGATGGGTCCCTGTACGTCCTCTCCGACGAGAACCTGGCGGCGCATCGTCTTCGGGACGACGTGGCCGAGGCCCTCCGCTCGGCGTACGAAGAGAAGCCGGAGGTGTCCGGGTTCAAATTCCTCGCCCAGGCGCCACCGCCAGCGTTTCAAATCCTCGCTCAGGGTCCAGTCGTCCGGCGGACTGGGTTGACCGCACCGACCCAGGACGGATGGTTCGACATCTACGCATGACCCGGACGCCGGAGCGGTCTCGTCACGGCGGCCACCGGAGCGACAGTCCGTCTGGCGGTGCGGTCGATCACGCGGGCGACAGCCTCGGTGCCGTCCTCGACGAGCTACGCCTCGATCCCGAGTGGTCGAACGTGCGCGCCGCCGCGGCCTGCCAAGCACTGGCGAGGCGGCTCGCGGAATGTGTCGGGGTCAGCTTCGACGTCGACGCGCTTTCGTCGATCTCTGGGCAGATCTGGCACGACCGGGGAGTGAGCACCCGAGAGGACCTGGAGGTGTGGATGCGCGAACGTCGCCTCGACGACACGCGAATTCGCGCCCTGGTGCACAGCGAAGCGGTTCGTCGATGGGGAGCGGACGCCGTCAGTGTGCCGATGTCTCAGGACTTGATCGACCAGCTCCTGCTCAGCGCCGAGTACCCACGGCTCTTCGCTCGCGCCAAGGATAAGCATGCACAGCTCGCGCAACGAGGCCTTCTGGACCTGCCGACGGCCGTCGACATCAGCTACCAGGATCTCCTGACCTGGTGGGCTCGGCACCGACCTCATCTCGCCCCATCGCACCTGGCGGATGACGCGGAGAAGGACCCGTTTTCGAATTCCGCCCGGTTCCGGCAAGCCGTGATCAACGAGTACCACTACGTCACGCGCTGCCACGACCGAGCAGCCACAACGTCCGAAGCGTCGTGGGGTGGTCTCTGCGATGCCCACATCGTGAGCATGCCGGCCCCGTGGTCGCACACCGGAACATCAGCGTGGGACCAATTCGGCGACCTCGACGAGTTCGGTTGCCGCTACTGGGATCGCGCACCGCTTCATCGCTGTGCCGGCGCTGCGTTCGATGCCACGCCGATCATGAGCCTCGAAGCGCTCGACCGCCTGATCACGTCGCGGCACGCGAACGTCCGGTTGCTCGACCGAGGCATGTACCTCGGCGACGAGGGCCACCGGGAGGGCGGTCTCGTGCGGTTCGACCAGCGCACGTGGCTTTCGAACCCGGCGGCGCTTCTCGGAGAGTTCCGCAGCGGGAGGACGATCATCGTTCCTTCCGCCGATGAGCTCTGGCCGCCGATCGACGTGCTGGCGAGTCAGTTGGCGACACTGCTCGATGCGTCG
The DNA here is from genome assembly GCA_040880805.1 of Acidimicrobiia bacterium. Taxonomy (NCBI): domain Bacteria; kingdom Bacillati; phylum Actinomycetota; class Acidimicrobiia; species Acidimicrobiia bacterium. Next base: position 36,595 of record JBBDHW010000059.1, read on the forward strand.
GTCAGTGCCGCGTTGTGGGTGACTCCGAGTGGATCGTCCTCCGACTGGCACGCAGACACCACACACGTCGTGGCACTCCAGCTGTATGGGACGAAGCGTTGGCTCGTCGAGCGCGACGGTCCGGGCGGCACCGCGCAGGTCAACCCGCCGCTCGACGTCACCCTCCGGCCGGGCGACGTGCTCTACGTGCCGCTGCGGTTCATGCACCGTGTTCAGGCCCACGAGGGACTCTCGGTGCACATCACGTTCAGTTGCTCGACCACGACGTGGTCCGAGCTGGCGAAGGCTGCTCTGGCCGTTCGATTCGACGCCGGGCCCGAGGAGTGGGTCCACCGGAGCCTGATCAACCCCAACCTGGGGCCCGCCTCGAAGGCCTTGTGGAGCGAGCAATTGGATCGGCTGATCGACGCGCTGCAGGAGGCGATGGAAGGCCTGGATGCCGATGCCCTCGCATCGTCGAGAGCTGCGCACCAGCGCCGTCACTCCTCGCAGGAGGGAGCGTTCCTCAAGACGTGCGACGCATTGTCCGTGACGTCTCGATCGGTCGTTCGGATTCGGCCGGGACTTCGGGTCCTGCTGGAGGAGCGGCCAGACGCACTCGAGCTGCGGTTCGACGACCGCTGCGTCCACCTTCCCACGTGGCTGTCTCCCGCCCTCGAACGGCTCCTCGACACCCCGGATCCTCTGGAGCCGAGCGCGCTTCCGCTCGACCCCGCCGACGCGATCGTGCTCGTTCGCCGCTTGGTCGCCGAGGGACTCCTGGAGGTGTACGCCGCAGACACCGGTGCACCATGAGCCTCCTGCCCGAGTCGCGCTGTCAGGCCCTTCGCGACGCGCTGCCCTTCCTGACGATCGGCGAGGTACTCGGCGGCGGAGCGGGCGGTTGGGTCCTCGCGGCCTTCGACGAATCGAGCCACCAGCGTCTCGCGGTGAAGGTGCTGGCCGAGGGACCGCTCCGCGACCCACGCGCCCGCGGCCGCATGCGAACAGAAGGCGAGATCCTGACGACGTGTCGCCACCCGAACCTGATTCATGGGTTCACCTTCGACGAGTTCGACGACATGTCGGTCCTCGTGATGGAGCGCGTCGACGGTGAAACCGTCCTCCAGCGAAGTCTCGGGTCGAGGCTGCCGGTGACCGACGCATGCGGGATCTTCTCGGCGACCGCCCGAGCTCTCCACCAAGTACACGAGCACGGGTTCCTCCATGGCGACGTGAAGCCCGAGAACGTGCTCTTCGACCCAGCCGGCCGGCACCGACTCATCGATTTCGGGCTCGCCAGACGATGGCCCTTCCCCGTCCAACAACAGGTGGCCGGCACGCCTTGGTACATGGCGCCAGAGACGATCCTCGCCGGCGGTGCGCTCGTTCCCGCGACCGACGTCTACGCACTCGGCATGATGGCGTACGAACTCCTTGCCGGCCATCTCCCGTACCCGCCGGCTGACGGGCCGATCGGGATCATGCGACAACAGCTCGAAGTCACTCCGATTCCGCTCGCGGCGGCTGCCCCTCACCTACCGCTGGCACTCATCGTTCTGGTCACGGCTGCGATCGAGAAGGACATCGAGCAGCGCATCGCGTCGGCCGAGGAGTTCGCCGACCGTCTCGAAGAGATCGATTTATCCGCCATGTAGGCGAATGCCGCCCGTTCATCGTTTGGTCGCCGCAATAGCCCCTCGGAGTCTCGGCGGAAAGCGATGCCGTTCCATCGTGACGAAGTCGGTCAGTAGCAGGCCTTCGGGTGCATCGAGCACGTCGATGTATCGGCGATGGTCCGTACCATCGACCGAAGGTCGGTCTCCTGCATTCACACGCGCCGCGAAGGCTCGGTAGTCGCGGAAGGTCGCCTCGCGCTCCGAGTCGGTCATGGCCGGGTCCTTTGCAGGCAGGGTGTTGATCGCCAACTGCGCCTGACCAACACGCGTGACCCGTTCGAGCCGGGTGAGACCAAACGACGACGGGGAATGTCCGACTCTGGAGGATCTCGTCGGTTCGAAATCGAAGATCTTCACCACGTCGATGCAATCAGCGAGCGCTTCGAGATCTCGGAGTCCTTGCAGTGCTTCCTCCCTCGTTGTTGTAGGGAGGTTTGGAATGAGATTGACGTGCATACGGATTCCGGCCGCCCGCGCGTCAGTCAGGAAGCGGAAGTTCTCCTCGCGATCAGCGGACTTGTGCACGAGTTGCAGCACTCGGGTGACCATCGATTCCAGTCCGATTACCAGGTACTTGCATCCCGATGCCGCCATGCGCCACAACAGGTCGGCATCGAAGCGCCGGTCCACCATGGCGAACGAGGTCCATCCGATTGCCAGATCACTCTCGCACAAGAGCTGCGAGAAGTGGTTCGCGAACGCGGGGGGGATCGACTCCGTGATCACTCGGTATCGACGCAGGCCCGTCTGCATGACCAACTGTCGGATGTCTTCCACAACGAGCTCCGCCCGCCGTCCCCGATAGGAAGGGCTCCCCTTGTAGACCTCGACAAAGTCGCAGTAGTCGCATTTTCCCCAGTAGCAGCCACGCGCTTGCGTCACACCGAGCATCGCGTTGGGCGCGCTCGCGATCATCTCTCTGGTGTAGATGGGGGTGGGCAGCGTGTTGAGCTTGGGGCCCGGTTCCGGCGCGACATGTGTTGCCACATGGTCTCTCGAGGAGGACGTACCAGGCAGCTCGTGCGGCGCCCATTCACCAGCAGCGAACTGTTCCGCGAGCGCGCTGAGGGTGCGTTCGCCGTCGAAGCGGACGATGCAGTCCACGGCCGAGTGGTGCTCGAGGAGTCGAGCAAGCTCCGGCTCGCCGAGAAGGCTCAACGAAGGACCGCCGAGCACGATTCGGCATACCGGATGCTCGGTCGCCGCGCGCACGATCGACGCCAGCAGCAAAGTCGGCAGCAGCTGCGGACCCATCGGCACAGACAGACCGAGGAGCGTGTCCTCTGATCCCTCGGGAACCAAGTCCTGCAGGTGCGCCTTGAAGAACCGGGAATAGCTGGCGAGCAGTAGTCGATCGTCTGTCAAGCCGTCGAGGACGCGTTCGTCTGGGTCCACGGAGTAGGGCGACGCGAGGAGCCTCAAGATATTGGTGAGCGGGTGCTTCGCGTGTCCTTGGGCGGCGATGAGGTCGGACCTCGAGAGGGAGCCATGCTTCAGGCTGCGGCGAGTCCACCGCGCCGCCGCGAGACTCGACGGCCGAGAGCGCGAATAGATCCCCTCACTGCTCGCGGTCAGCTCTTCGTCGCTGAGAATGTGGTCGAGAAACCTCGCGTTGAGGTCGACCTGAACCGCGCCGAATCCTCTTGGTTCCAGGTATGCGGCGAGGACGGCCGTCGAGGGGTAGATCTCCCCGAAGTTCATCTCGACCAGCGGCGGAAACGCCAGCACTACCGTCGCCATCATTCGCCCTCCCTCGTTCAGCACCAGACGGCGCTGGAGGCGCGGGGTTACGGATCCTTCCATTACGTACACCAGGCCCACCGCGACATCGCACTTCAGTCGCCACGCCATCTTTGGCCAGTACGAGAACGTCGTGATCGATGTCTCGGTCTCTGCGCCCACCGACGAGTTCGCCGCGCCGTCGGCGGCGATGCACATGGCGGTCCGCGACGCGGTCGCCCTGGCCGATTGACAACAACGGGCCGGATCAGTCGCCGATCACACCGTCGACGTGCTCGGGTCACGGAGGACGACTGGCTCCCACCCAGCGCACCGAGCAGCGCGGTCCGGACGCGGCCGCCAAGCGTTCGTCGGCAGTGACGAATTCGGTGTCGAGCCATTCCGCGAGCGCCACGTACCAGGCGTCGTACACGGTCAGGTTCTCCCGCAGCTCCCACAGGCGATCAGCGAACGGCTCGAACGAATATTGGATCGTCCTCGCGCTCTGGACCTGGTGCAGAGCGACCACCGCGCGGTCGGGGCTGAGCACGCCGCGGAGCACGAGCCCCCGCAACGCTGAGGTCGCCTCCGCTCCGAAGATCGCAGGCACCTCGATGATCGTCTGCTCGCGGAGCTCTGCCCGCGCGGACTCTCCCGGTTTCCCGACGCCGACCAGCGCGTCGACGAGGACCGACGCGTCGAGAACCGTCAACGTCGTCCCGGTGTCAATGCGATTCGCGGTCGGCGCGCACCAGGTCGGCAGACGACACCTGCGAGAATCCCTCGTCACCCTCCGCCTGCAGTCGCTCCTCCACCTCGGCCACCAGCTCGGCGGGAGTACGCAGGCTCGCGTTGCGAACAAGCTCGGACCGCACGTACTCCTGCAGGCTCATCCCGGCAGCCGCCGCCCGGGCCGCGTAGATGCGATGGACGGCCTCCGGGACGTTGCGGACTTGGATCGTCGCCATAGCGCTACTTTAGCGCTCCCCCCCGCTGCACATGCGCGCGCCGCTCGGCCGCTCGGTACTGCTCACGACGCGTCGCTCGCCCGTGTGAGGATGTCGCGGATCGAGAGGCGGTCGGGCTTCCCGCTCGCGAGCCACGGCACCTCCTCGTCGCGCAGCAACACGAACTGGCGCGGCACCTTGTACGACGACAGCTCGGCCGCGAGGCGACGCCGCAGATCGTCGACGTCGAGCGCCGCCGGCCCGGCCGGCACGATGGCGGCCGCCACCTGTTCGCCGCGGTCGGCGTCGGGCACGCCCATGACGAACGCCTGCGCGACGTCGGGCTGCGCCTCGAGCACGAGCTCCACCTCGCGGGGAGACACGTTCGCGCCGTGCGTCTTGATCATCTCGGTGAGACGCCCGGTGAAGAACAGATAACCGTCGCGGAAGAAACCGCGGTCGCCGGTGTGATACCAGCCGTCGCGGTCGAACACCTCGTGACGCTCGCGCTTGTAGATCCGCGTCATCAGGCAGTACCCGCGCACGCAGATCTCGCCCTCCTCGCCGTCGGCGAGGTCGTCACCGGACACCGGATCGACGATCTTGTGCCCGATGAACGGCAGCGGCGCGCCCCATGATCCACGCAGCCGTTCCGGAAGCGGCGTAGCCAGCTCCTCCGGTGACGCGCCGGGACGCGCGAAACCTGTGTGCGGACCGACCGTCTCGGTCATCCCGAGCGAGTTGTGACGGAGTTCCGGATCGCCGGCAGGCATCGTGAGCTGCGGGATCGCGCTCAGGTCGCGCGTCGCGAACGACGGATCGGCGCGGAGCCGCTGCGTGGTGTTCGCCCACGCGATGACCATGGTGGCGCGCGTGCGCTCGATGAGCGCCAGTGCGGCCGCGGGATCGGGCCTCGGCTGACACACGATCGTGGCGCCGCTCTGGATCGCAGATCCGAGATTTTGGAGCCCGCCCACCCAGAAGAACGGCTGCCCGACGAACACACAACCACCGGGCGGTGGTATGCCCGGGGTCGGCAGCGAGGTCTTGCGGAAGACTGCTCCCTGGGTGTGCACGACCGCCTTGGGTTCGCTCGTGGAACCGGACGTGAAGATCACCACCATCTCGTCGGCGGGGACGACCTCGTCCTCGACCGCGCCGAGCAGGTCGTCGGAGACGCGCACCAAAGGCTCGGATGACTCGCCGTCGGCCGGCGTCGCCCACGCGCGCGTGCGGTCCCCCAGCAACATGACCGACCGCAGATACGGCACCTTGGGAAGGAACAGCGAGCCGGCCTCGCTCGACGCCAGTCCCGGTATCGAGCGCTCGAGGAACTCGGCGTGATCGCGGCCGAACATCACGCTCGGTGCCAGCAGCAGGTGGATGTCGCCCATCCGCAGCGCGCGACCCAACTCGCCCGGGGCATAGAGCGTGCTGAACGGCATCACCAGCGCGCCGATCCGCGCCGCCGCGGCCCAGGCGACGACCCAGTCGTTGCCGACCGGGACGTGCATTCCCACCCGGGTCCCCTTGCCGACGCCCACGGCGAGGAGCCGCTTCGCCAGCTGCCGGGACCGTCGTTCGAGGTCGACGAAGGTCGTCGTCTCCTCGTCGGTGACGATGTACGGACGGTCGCCGAACAACTCGGCCGCGCGCCGGACGACCACCGGCATCGTCGGTTGGTAGTCGAGCTCGGGCTGTTTCACGCCCGCATCATTATCCCCCACCTCGTCGAGCGTCGGCTACGTGTCGGATACCTCGGAGCGGCCCTTGTTGCCGAGATCCTCGGTGTCGGCCCCTCCTTGGGATGCTGAGGGTTGGGTCTCGTCGAGAGGTACGCGTCCCGGCACGCTCGCACGCTCGCCTCCTATGAACTGGGAGAGGGCGCGCAGACTGTCGAGGAATTGGGCGGGGAAGATGATCGTCGAGTTCTTCTCGATCGCGATCTCGGCCAGCACCTGCAGATTGCGCAGCTGCAGGGCGATCGGGTGAGCCAAGATGACGTCGGCTGCTTCCGCCAGCTTGCCGACGCTGAGCGCCTCACCTTCCGCGGCGATGATCTTGGCGCGCTTCTCGCGTTCCGCCTCAGCCTCTCGAGCCATCGCCCGTTTCATCGACTCCGGCAGCTCGATATCTTTGAGTTCCACCAACTGCACGAAGACTCCCCAACGTTCGCTCGTCACATCCAAGATGTTCTTGATCGACTCGTTGAGCGTCTCTGTCTGGCTGAGCACCTGATCGAGACTCGAACGCCCGACCACGTTGCGCACAGTCGTCTGCGCGATCTGATCGATCGCCACCTCCACGTTCTCGATCTCGACAATGGACTTCACCGGATCGACCCGCCGGTAGTAAGCAACCGCGGCCACCCCGATCGACACGTTGTCTTTCGTGATGATCTGCTGAGACTGGATCGGCTTGGTCACGGTCCTCAGCGTCACCTTCTGCATCCGATCCACCAGCGGAATCATGAACCGCATCCCCGGATCACGGACGTTGCGGATCTTGCCCAGCCGAAACACGACACCCCGCTGATACTGACGAACGATCGCAACACCAAGACTGGCCATGTAGAGCCTCCGTCACCGGCCGACTTCTCGGTCATCAGCTCGTCCCCGACGCTCGTCCCGGCAGCATGCACCGCCACACCGCGCGAGAGCAGAGGCCGAAGTCCCATCATGCGTCGAGGGACCTTTGCCTCTCCCACGCGGTTGCTCCGTTTCGTACGTTGACTGCGACCCGTTGGAGGTGAGTGATGAGTCGAACAACACCGCCAGACCCACCCGACGACCTCGCGACGTCTGGCCGCGAACGGCCCGAGGAGATCGAGCTGCTGGGCGACGGGGAAGAGATCGACGCCACGGAGAAGGGCTGGGCGCCGGGTGAGCCGTCTCCCGGCGAGCCGCTCGACGAAATTCTGCACGTGCATCCACTGACCGAGACCGAGCCCCCGGCCGATCTTCTCGAGATCCCCGAAGACGGCTTGGAGCTCCCGCAGCCCGACGAGGTCGAGGAGGTCGAGGAGGTGGAGGAGCTGGAGACGACGCTCGAGGCCACCCTTCCGCGCACGGTTCTCGCCGGTCACGACCTCGAGACGCGCTACGAGGAGTTCGATGAGGAAGGCGCCGCCCTGGCGGCGCTGCAGCGCCCCACCGCGCCCGGAGCACCGGATGAGTTCGTGTGCTCTCGCTGCTATCTCCGAAAGGATCGGGCGCAGCTCGCCGACCCGAAGCTCCGCGTCTGTCGTGATTGCGCGGAGCTTGGGTCTCGGCGACCGGAGACGGCGTGACGCGACGGTCCTGAAGGTCGGGGACTCGAGTGGGCGGTGCCGGCCGGGTAGAAGACCGACTCGTGACCATCGTCCCAGCGCACGACGTAGTGCTCGTGACCGGGCTCGCCGCGCACCTCCAAGACGGTCCCTCGTCTCGGTGGTACGCCCACTTCGGATCACCGCGACAACCGCGCCAGGGCGGTCCGAGCGAGCTTCAGGACGGGCGGTGGTTCACCGAAGACCTGACCTGGTCGCGTTGGTCGTGCGCGGCCCGCGGCAGGCCGGCGGCATCGTAGGCTTCGGCCTCTTCGAGCGTCTCCGCGTCGAGGAGGCGTTCGGCGAGCCGGTCGAGATTCTCTCGGTGGGCGCGGAGCGTCTCGATCGCATCCGTGTAGCACTCGTCGATGATGCGGCGGACCTCGACGTCGACGATCTCGCGCGTGGCCGGTGCAGGACCGTTGCCGTCGAAGACGAACTGCTCCTGCCCGGGCGGCGGAAGCATGCTGACGGGACCGATCGCCGGCGACATGCCCCAGCGCCCGACCATCTGGCGGGCGATCGCGGTCACGATGTCCAGGTCGGCCTCGGCGCCGGTGGTGAAGTCGTCGAAGACGAGTTCCTCTGCGGCCCGCCCGCCGAGCGCGCCGGTGATCCGACCGCGCAAGTAGCTCGCCGAGTATCCGTACCGATCAGCTTCGGGAGTCTGCAAAGTCGCGCCGAGCGCCTGGCCGCGCGGGATGATCGAGACTTTGCGTACCGGGTCGGCCCCGGTTGTCAGCATGCCGAGCAGCGCGTGACCCGACTCGTGGTACGCGGTCCGTCTCTTCTCCTCGGGCGAGATCATGATCTTGCGTGCGGTCCCGAGCACGATCCGTTCGAGTGCGTCGGCGAAGTCGGCGCTCTCGACCTTCTCGTGATGGAGCCGGGCAGCCAGCAGGGCGGCCTCGTTGACGAGGTTCTTGAGTTCGGCACCGACCATGCCGGACGTCGTGGACGCAACGCGGTCGAGCGATACCGAGGCGGCCAGCGGAACATCGCGAGTGTGCACCTCGAGGATGCGTCGCCGGCCTTCGCGGTCGGGTGGGTTCACGACGATGCGTCGGTCGAACCTCCCCGCCCGGAGGAGGGCCGGGTCGAGGATCTCGGGCCGGTTGGTGGCAGCCAGCACGACCACACCCTCGTTGCCGGTGAATCCGTCCATCTCGGTGAGGATCTGGTTGAGCGTCTGCTCGCGCTCGTCGTGCCCGCTGAAGTTGATCGCCCCGCCACGAGCCCGGCCGATCGCGTCGAGCTCGTCGATGAAGATGATCGACGGTGCGACCTTCTTTGCCTGCTCGAAGAGGTCGCGCACCCGGCTCGCGCCGACGCCGACGATCATCTCGATGAACTCCGACGCGGAGATCGACAGGAACGGTACCGCCGCTTCGCCCGCGACGGCCCGAGCGAGCAGCGTCTTCCCGGTACCCGGAGCACCGGTGAGGAGCACACCCCGGGGGATCTGCGCGCCGAGCCGGCGGAACCGATCCGGATCCCTGAGGAACTCGACGATCTCCATGACTTCGGCCTTCACCTCGTCGATTCCGGCAACGTCTTCGAAGGTCGTCCGGCGGCTCGTTTCCGGCTCGTACAGGCGCGCGCGTGAGCGCCCGAAGCCGCCGAGCCCGGCGCCCGCCGCCGCCATCCCGCGACGGAAGAACCACACGAGCAGGCCGATGATCAACAGCGTCGGTGCGAAGGCGAACACGATCGCGGTCCACGAGGATCCGGTCGAGGGCGGCTCGGCCGTGACCTTCACCCCGCTGTCCAAGAGCTGTTGCACGAGACGGTCGTTGGAGAACGCGGGACGCTCGGTCTCGAAGTCCGTCACCTTGGTGGCGGACTTGCTCTTCGCCGGGTAGGGGACCTTGTGCTCGAACGTGCCGGTGATCGAGTCACCGGTGGTGGTGACCTCCGACACGTTGTGCGCAACCACCTGCTGGTGGAAGAAGGAGTAGGAGACCGTCGTCCGGGGTGTCGTGCCGCCGCCGACGAGCCACGACACGATGAGCCAGTTCACGATGAGCAGAAGGATCAGGGGCAACCACAGGCGGCGCAGGACCTCTTTCCAGTGGGGCCGCCGGTGCCCGTCCTCGCCCTCGTCGTGATCCTCGGGCATTCCCTCCACGCGCCACGGCTTCGACCGACCGTGGTGCCGGTTGCCTTCGGACGACGAGGACGGCTGCCGCGAAGGAGCAGGCGGCTGATCCGATCCGTTCGATGCGGCGGTCATCGGATCAACATGCTCGCGGGCCGGTGCTCCGAGGGGTAGGGGCGGAAGTCCTTGTCGAGAACCGGTGCGAGTCGCGTCGAGACAGAATGCACGTGTGCCGGACGTACCAGTGCTCGACGAGCAGCGACAGCGGGAGGAAACAGGAATGCAGCGAATCGTGGTCGGGGTCGACGGGTCGGAGAACGCCCGGCGTGCCTTGAGCTGGGCCGTGGAAGAGGCCCAACTACGGCAGGCCGGCGTCGAGGCGGTGCACGCGTGGGACCTCCCCATGCACGTCGGCTTCGGCGGTCCCGTCGCCATCGATCCGGCACCGTACGAAGAGGGCGCGCGCGCCCTCCTCGACGAGGAGATCGCCGCAGTCCCGGTCACGGGTCTCGCGGCTCCGATCACAAAGGTGGTCGTGCGGGGATCACCGGCCTGGGCACTGCTCGAGATCGCGAAGACCGCCGACCTGGTCGTCGTCGGTTCCCGCGGGCGGGGCGGTTTCGCGGGCCTGCTCCTGGGTTCGGTGAGTCAGCAGGTCGCGCAGCACGCCGGATGCCCGGTTGTGATCGTGCCCCACGCTCGCTGAGTTGGTGAACGGGCGCCTGACTGAGGTCGAGGCGTGCCGGCGAACCGCACCACGCGCGCGATGGCGGCAGGGATCGCGCGTGCGCTGTGGTCGCTCACGCAGCTCGCGGAGCTTCTCGACTGAGAGCTTCGGCCTACCATTCAAGGGCTGTGGGCTCCGCAGGGATGAAACGCAAGGGTCCGTAGGCGCTTGGCCAAGGTCAAAGGGACGTACCGGCGCAGCGCGGGGGTCACGCAGCACTCCGGCGGTCTATGGGGACCACCCATGAGCATTGTCGATGGCGGTCGCGATGAGCATCTCTCGCCTCGGCGCCGACTTCTGTTCATCGGTGTCTGCGCGGCGCTGTGCCTGGTAGCGGTTGCCGTGCTCCTCACAGCTCGCTGAACTCAAACTGGGCCATGGTTCCAGATGTCCTCCCAATCCCGCGGTCGGCCTCACCCGGCGCCGGGGCCGGCCGGGTGGACCGCATGCGCGCTACTGCTCGGGAAGAAGACCGACTCGTGGCCGTCGGACCAGCGGACCAGATAGTGCTCCTCACCCGGTGCACCCCGTACCTCGAGGATCGTCGCACGCCGAGGCGGGACACCCACCTCGTTGCTGTCGACAACCAGCTCGTCACCCACTTCTGCATGCATCGTTTGCCTCCGTTCTCCGACGAATCGTCTGCCACGCCGCAGCGCTTGCCCAGGGCACAAGGACCCGGATCCGTACGGAACTGGGCTCACGGGGACTGATGCCGAGCAGCTGACACCGCCCGAACGGTGAGGTCTGGCGCGCGTTCGGCCACCCGCGTCCGGGTCCGCGTCCGGGTCTCGGAGCGAACGGCTCAGGTGATGGCCATCATGCGTTCGATCGCGAGCCGGGCACGGCTTGCGGTGGGCTCGGGCACGGTCACCTCGTACACGTCGTCACGCAGCGTCCGGTAGAGCTTGGGCAGCGTGATCGTCTTCATGTACTCGCAGATGGCGTCGTCCTTGAGCGGGATGAAGGTCTTGTCGGGCGCTTCCTTGCGCAGTCGGTGCAGCATGCCGACTTCGGTGCCGACGAGATCGATCGGCGCGGAGCACTCGCGAGCGTGCTTCACCATGCCCCCCGTGCTGAGGATGAAAGTACGATCGGCAGGGAGCTCGCCTTCGGCGACTGCGAACATGCACTGGCTCACGCACCCACACTCCGGATGCAAGAGAAGGTCTGCATCGGGATGCGCATCCATCAGCGAGGTGACGTCCTCGCTCCGAATCCCCGCGTGCACGTGGCATTCGCCGAGCCACAGGTGCAGCTTCCGACCCGCCATGTGCTCGATGTAGAGCCCGAGAAACATGTCGGGCAGGAACAGGATCTCCCGATCTTCCGGGATCGACCGGACGACCTTGACCGCGTTCGTCGACGTGCAGCAGTAGTCCGCTTCGGCTTTCACCGCCGCGTCCGTGTTCACGTAGGCGACCACGACCGCGCCGGGATGGTCGGCCTTCCACGCCTGCACCTGTTCGACGGGTGCGGTCGCGGCGAGCGAGCAGCCCGCCTCGAGATCGGGGATGAGGACCCGCTTGTCGGGACACAGCAGCGCGGCGGTCTCGGCCATGAAATGCACCCCGCAGAACGCGATGAGAGACTTCTCGGTGGCCGCGGCCTGCTGCGAGAGCTGCAGCGAGTCGCCGACGAAGTCGGCGAGGTCCTGGATCTCCGGGATCTGATAGTTGTGCGCGAGGATCACCGCGTCGCGTTCGCGGCGCAATCGCTCGATCCCGTCGAGCAGTTCCGGCTCCGTCAGATTGCGAAGTTCCTCGTCGGCTTCGATCGCATCCGTCGCAGCCGTCTGCGCGACCGAAGACCTCGGCCGGGCAGGCGGCCGATAGTCGTGGCTGCCGTCGCGCTCGTTGTTGGCCATGACAACCTCCGCTCCGTCACAAAGCAAGTCTGCGGCACGATCGTCGGCTCAGCTACGGCCGAAAGACCCGATCGTGTCGGCGATCTCCGGCCGCCGCTCGTGATCGAGGAGCCCGACGTGGAGGTCGCGCACGCCGAGGGCGACGTCGTGCTCGAACGCGACGACCATCCCGATGATGGCTGGTTTGTCGGCCCGACCGTTGTCGCTCTACGAGGCGCTCAACCTGTGGCCTGCTTCGTCCCCTGGGCCGATCGGGACTTTGGACCCTGGAGAGACGCGGCGGTCGCGTTGCACACTGTCGTCGTCGCGGTTGAGCGGTTGAGTAGCGCTTCAGCCTGGAGGCTCGATGAGCCGAGGCCACCGCGGGCAGGCGCTGGGTCGAGATGACGCTGCTACTTCCCCCCAGCAGCGGGATACTCGGCCCAGCCGCCGACACCGCGGCCGTCATCGACGGCGGCGAGCCCGAGCACGGAGGACGCGATGGACCTCACGTTGGTGCCTGGAAGTGCGATTCCGAGACTCGGGGCGGCCATTGCCGCGGTGCTCGAGGCGGACGTTGCCGAGACGATCATCGAGCGCTTTCCCGACGGTGAATGCCATGTTGCGGTGCGTCACCCGATCCGCGGCGACGACGTCTACGTCGTTCAATCCACTGGTCCGCCCGTGGACGAGCACCTTGTGGAGCTCCTCATGCTCGTGGACGCGTGCTGGCGAGGCGGTGCCGGGCGGATCACTCTCGTCATCCCGTACTTCGGCTACGCACGCCAGGATCGCCGCCGCGCAACCGGGGAGCCCGTGGCAGCGCGGGTCGTCGCCGATCTGATCGGGGCCGTTCGGGCCGACCGAGTGCTCACCGTCGACCCCCACACGGCCGGCCTCGAAGCCCTCTTCGGGATTCCGGTCGAAGCAGTGAGCGCCGCTCCCCTACTGGCGTCAGGGCTCGCGACGCTCCTTCCTCTTGATGCCGTCGTCGTCGCCCCAGACCTCGGCGCAGTCAAGCTCGCCGAGCGGTACGCCGCCCTGCTCGGTCGTCCGACGGTCATTGTCCGGAAGCGCCGCCTCTCGGGAAGCACGGTCCGCGTCGAGGAAGTCGTCGGTGACGTCGCGGGCCGCACTCCCGTGATTGTCGACGACATGATCACCACCGGTGCCACGATCTGCGCGGCAGCGCAGGCGGTGCGCGACCAGGGCGCTCATCCATCGCTCCTGGTGGCGGCGACGCACGGGGTGCTCGTGGGGCCGGCAGTCCAGCGCCTACGCGACCTGCCGGTCGAACATCTCGTGGTGACCGACAGCTTGCCGTTGGCCGCGGACCTCCCGTTGCCGATCGACATCGTGAGCATCGATCGACTACTCGCGGATGCGATCACCCGACTTCACAACGACAAGCCGCTCGACGATCTCGTGCCATACGCGTGAGCCCGTCGATCCCGCGCTTGCACGCGTCACTGTCAGGCTTCGACGCGATCACGGGCGCCACTCACGCCGCTCGCAGCAGCGCAGCTCGCGCAGCAGAACATCCGGTTGTTCGCTTCGACTCCGTGGCCGATGATGCGACACCCGCAGTGCGCGCACAAGGGCGCGAGCGCGTGGACGGCGCACTCGAAGCTGTCGAACACGTGGCGCTCGCTTGCCAGGATCACCTCGAAGCTCTTGTCGTAGTCGTTGTGGCAGACCTCGCACTGTGCCATGGAATCACGCTCCTTCGTGCTGTGACGCACGGGTCGTGCTTCGTATCGTGTGACCAATCGTGCGGACGCCGCCAGGGTCGATGGTCCCAACGTCCTGACCCTCTCGACGAGAGACCGGCCGGTGAGACAAGACATGGATGATTCGAGCGTGCGCGATGAGCTGGGGCTGACGGCCGGCGCGCGCACGGTCCTGAGCGAGCGGTATCTGCGCCGTGACGAACGCGGCCGGATCATCGAGTCGACCGGTGAGATGATGGATCGGGTTGCTCGGCACGTCGCCGCTGCCGAAGACCAGCACCGCCCGGGTTCGTCGGGTCGCTGGGCCGAGGAGTTCGCTCGGAGCTTGCGGAGCCTCGAATTCCTCCCGAACTCGCCGACCCTGATGAACGCGGGGACGGGCATCGGTCTCCTGTCGGCGTGCTTCGTGTTGCCGCTCGAGGACTCACTCGAGTCGATCTTCGGGACGCTGGCTGACACCGCCTTGTTGCATCAGGCGGGAGCAGGGACGGGATTCTCGTTCTCGCGGCTGCGCCCCGCCGGCGACGTCGTGACGACCACGCACGGAGTGTCGAGCGGACCGGTGCCGTTCATCCGCGTCTTCGACGTCGCCACCGAGGTCATCCGCATGAGTGGACGACGGCGCGGCGCGAACATGGCCGTGCTCGACGTCAGCCACCCCGACATCTTCGACTTCGTCACCGCGAAGTCCACGCCCGGGGTGCTGTCACATTTCAACCTGTCGGTAGGGGTCACCGCGAGATTCCTCTCGGCCGTGAGAGCTGACCGCACCCACCGCCTCGTAAACCCGAGAACGGGTCGAACCGTCGCGCACGTGTCCGCACGGGAGCTCTTCGACCGCATCGCCGAGGAGGCGTGGCGCACCGGCGAACCAGGGTTGTTGTTCCTCGACCGGATCAACCGGGCGAACCCCGTGCCGTCGATGGGGCGACTCGAAGCGACGAACCCGTGCGGCGAGGTCCCGCTCCTGCCGGGCGAGTCGTGCAACCTCGCATCCGTGAATCTTGCGCGCCTTGTCAGCGAACGTGGAGTGGACTGGGAACGCTTGCGTGCCGTCGTCGGGTTGGCAGTGCGCTTCCTCGACGACGTCATCGAGGTGAACGACTACCCGACGCCTGTGCTCGCAGACCGCGCCCGGCAAACCCGCAAGGTCGGCTTGGGCGTGATGGGGCTCGCTGAGCTGCTGGCCGCGCTCGGCATCCCCTACGACAGCGACGAGGCGCCGCGTGTCGCCGCCCGGGTTGCTCGTGAGATCCGCGCCGCCGCGCGATCCGCCTCCGCGATGCTGGCGACCGAGCGAGGGCCGTTTCCTCGCTTCGCGGAGAGCGTGTTCGCGGATGGTGTCCCACTGCGCAATGCCCAGCTCACCGCGATCGCACCGACCGGCACGATCTCGCTCATCGCGGGCACGACCGCGGGCATCGAGCCGTTCTTCGCGATCTCATATGTCCGCAACGTCCTCGGGCATCATCTTGTCGAGACCAACCCCCTCTTCGAACGAGTCGCTCGCGACCGCGGCTTCTCCTCCGACGAGCTGGTCACGAGCATCGAACGCACCGGCCGCGTGCGACAGCAACCCCGCGTCCCGCATGACGTCCAACAGGTCTTCGGCACCGCGCTCGACATCGCGCCTGGTTGGCATCTCCGCATGCAGGCTGCCATGCAACGCCACGTCGACGCGTCGGTCTCGAAGACCGTCAACCTTCCCTCCGACGCCACCGTCGACGCGGTCCGTGCCCTGTTCCTCGACGCGTGGCGGCTCGGCACAAAGGGAATCACCGTCTACCGGTACGGCAGCCGCCCCGATCAGGTGTTGACCTACACCGAAGGCGCCGACGGGACTCCCGGACCTGTCAGCGTGGACCTCGCCTTCACCGGCGGATGCACCGGATATCACTGCGAGTTCTGACCGGCGGCGCATCAGAGCTTGTAGCCGATGCGGCGGAGCAGCTCGTGGCGCTGACGAAGCGAAGCTGGGGCGACGCCCCGGCCAGTACCTCGTCGAGATCCTCGAGGGTCTTGATGAAATGCGACTGCCCGAGGATCACGTTGAGCCCTTCGGGCTTGTCGATCGTCACGGAATGGATGTCCACTTCGGATTCCTTTCTTATGGTTCGAGGGCACATGGGACTTCCGTCCCTGGCCGAGACCCGTTCACGGGTGCACACTCGGAGTCAGGTGGCGAGGAGGACGGACGAATGCGTGAGCTCGTGAGGTCGCGTGTGGTGTCGTGCCGGTGGAGCGCAAGCCTCGAGGCCGTGTGCAAGCTCATGGCCGAGGAGAACGTCGGTTGTGCCGTCGTGCTCGACAGTCACGGAAAGCTCTGTGGCATCGTCACCGATCGCGACCTCGTTGTCCACGGCTTCGCCAAGGGACACAGTCCCGACACAGTGGTCGAAGCCGTGATGACGCGTGACGTGGAGTGGGCATCCGAGGACGTCGACGTGTTCGAAGCAGCGACGCGCATGGCCGAGCACGGTTTCCGCCGCCTTCCGCTGCTCGATGCGCACGGCCTCGTCACCGGGATCCTCACGCTCGATGACCTACTGACCCTGTTTACGCGCCAGCTCGACAAGGTCGCGCGCACCGCGGGTTCGGAAACCCGCGGACCGATCGGCCCCATATGAGCTCGGTCTGCACCGGAGGTGCTCGATGAGACTGTTTCGAGATCGCGTAGAGGCGGGGCAGCGGCTCGCAGCTCGGCTCGCACCGCTCGCGGAGGAGCATCCGGTGGTACTCGGGTTGCCGCGCGGTGGTGTGCCGGTTGCCTATGAGGTGGCTCGCGCCCTCGACGCCCCGCTCGATGTGATCGTGGTACGCAAGCTCGGGGTCCCGTTCCAGCCCGAGCTCGGGATGGGCGCGGTCGGCGAGGACGGCGTGCGGGTACTGAACGAGGATGTGTTGCGCATCGCCGGCGTGGGACCCGAGGAATTGGCGCGAGTGGAGACGCGTGAGCGAGCAGAGGTTGAAGCGCGCGCGCGACGGTTCCGTGGCGGCCGCCCACGAATCGACCTCACGGATCGGACGGTCATCGTGGTGGACGACGGCATCGCCACCGGCGGCACGGCGCGCGCCGCGCTGCAAGTTGCCCGCGGGCACGGCGCGAAGCGCGTGGTACTCGCGGTGCCGGTCGCCCCACCCGACACACTCGAGGAGCTCCGCTCGCACGCGGACGAAGTCGTGTGCTTGGAGAGTCCCACTCTGTTCTTCGCAATCGGTGAGTGGTACGGAGACTTCTCCCAGGTCCCGGACGAGCACGTGATCTCCCTGCTCGCCGAGGCGGCCGAGATCCCGGTAGCGGATGCCACGACCGCGAGCGGTGTCGCGGACCCGCCGGAGCACCCGCGCGACGAGGAGGTGAGCTTCCGTGTGGACGACGCAGTGCTTGCGGGGCATCTCACCATGCCAGCCGGTGCAGTCGGTCTGGTCCTGTTCGCGCACGGCAGCGGCAGCAGCCGCCACAGCCCTCGCAATCAATTCGTCGCCCGGGCGCTGAACGATGCGCGTGTCGGCACGCTGCTCTTCGATCTGCTCTCTCCGCACGAGGAACTGACACGCGCCAACGTGTTCGACGTCGAGCTGCTCGCCGATCGGCTCATCGGCGCGACTCACTGGGCCGCAACCGAGGTCGACGCCCTACCGATCGGGTACTTCGGCGCCAGCACCGGGGCGGCCGCCGCGCTCTGGGCGGCCGCCGAACCGGGATCGACCATCGCGGCGGTCGTTTCACGAGGTGGACGGCCCGACCTCGCGATCCCGCGACTCGGCGACGTACGCGCACCCACCCTGCTCATTGTGGGCGGTCACGACGACGTCGTCATCGAGTTGAACCGCGAGGCCGCGAGGCACCTGCGCTGCGAGCATCGACTCGAAATCGTGCCGCGCGCGACACATCTCTTCGAGGAACCCGGCACCCTCGAGACCGTCGCCACGCTCGCCGCAGACTGGTTCACGCGTCACCTCGCGCCGTTGGATTCGTCCCACGCATCGAAGCTCGGCACGCCATGACAACGCAGCCCTTCGACCCACGCTTCGGCGAAGCGGAAGCCGCCGACGAGAAGCTCCACACGGAGTTCGAAGCCGAAGAGAACTTCGAAGAGGCGGAGGAGATGCTCGCCACCGAGACCTCGGAGCAGCTCCCGTTGACCGAAGCGGCGCTGGAGATCATCGACGCCGAGGAGGGCGAAACCGAAGCATTCGCTACAGCCGCCGTGGGCACGGACCGCGACGCCGAGCTCGAGGAGCTCGTCGGCAAAGCAGACGTCGAGCCCAGCCTCGACGAGATACTTCGCCTGAGGACCCGAGGCGAGGGCTGATCGGGCCCGGGCGGAGTACGCGAGCTGTGGTCATCCTCGGTTTGGCCGGCGACACGATGCTCGGGCGGCTGGTGGGAGAGCGGCTCGCAGCCGACGGGCCCCGGTCGCTCGTCGCACCCGAGGTCGTCGCGGTCGCGCACGAAGCAGACCTCTTCCTCCTGAACCTCGAATGCTGCATCTCCGATCGTGGCGAACCATGGCCTGCGCCCGGCAAGCCATTCTTCTTTCGCGCACCGCCGGCCGCCGTCGAGGTGCTCGACCTCCTGGGTGTCGACTGCGTCACGCTCGCCAACAACCATGCCCTCGATTTCGGCCCCGCTGCGCTGCTCGACACGTTCACACATCTCGCGCGCGCGGGCATCGCCTGGGTGGGCGCCGGGCCCGATGTAGCCCGCGCCCACGCACCGGTATCAGTCGACGCCTGCGGGTACCGACTCATCGTTGTCGCCGCCACCGACCACCCCGCGGACTTCGCCGCCGATGTCGAGCGGCCCGGCGTTGCCTGGGTCGACCTTCGACACCGTGCCCCCGCCTGGCTGCTCGACACCGTCAGGAGCGCGGCAAGCGACATCGCCGCCTCGTCGATCCCGGGCGGGGTGCTCGTGACACCGCACTGGGGCCCGAACATGGTCGCCGATCCGGTACCGCACGTCCGGCGTGCCGCACGCGCGCTACGCGACGCGGGAGCGACGCTCGTCGCAGGACATTCCGCGCACGTGTTCCAAGGCGTCGACGGGACGGTGTTGTACGACCTGGGTGACTTCCTCGACGACTACGCAACCAACCCGCTGCTGCGCAATGATCTCGGACTGCTCTTTCTCGTCGAACTCGACCAGCTCGGGCCGAAGCGTCTCCACGCCGTTCCTCTCGCGCTCGACTTCTGCCGTACCCGCCTCGCGTCGGGCGACGACGCCGCGTGGATCGCTGACCGTTTCCGACGCGCGTGCAGTGCGTTCGGCACCGCTGTGCACATCGACGAGGATCGTCTCGTCATCAACTGGCGCTGACACCCAACTCGGTGACGATGGCTCGCCACGTCAGCACCTCCAAGCAGGTTGCTGTCCACGGTCCCGGGGGTGCTCGTTTCGGCAACCGCCGGCTGGATATCTCCGGTAGGCCGCGGGCGGAGCTTTGTGGGTACATGCGAGAAGACACGCGGGGACCTTCGGCTCTGCCGGGTCGGGCAACCCTGCGAAATACTTGAGCCATGTCCGCTACACAGGCGCTTCTTGTCGTTATGGCGGTCTGGGCGCTGATCGGTCTCGTGGCCGCGGTGGTGATGCGGCGTCGAGGCCACCATCTGTTCGCGTGGGGTGCTCTCGGGGCTCTGCTGGGGCCGCTGGTCATCCCGTTGGCGATCTCGTCGGTTCGGTCCGATGCACCTTCGGAGCGCGTGATCGAGGCGGGCGACCGAGGTGCCGGGCCAATCGACGTGCTGATCGCGGTCGACGGGTCGCCGGAAGCGACTGCGGCGATGTACTCGGCGGTCGAGCTGTTCGCAGAGCGCCTCGGGCGGGTCGCGCTGGCTGCGGTGCTCGACTACGACACGTTCGGGTCCACGGTGCGCTGGGATGAGCGAGACGAGGCGTTACGTGAGCTCGAGCGTGACGGCGTCGAGATCTCGCGCCGGTGTGGACGGCGACCCTAGACTGTCCTGTTGGGGGGCGTGCCGGCCGAGGCATTGCAGCGATACGCGCTCGAGCACGAGTTCGACGTCCTCATCGCCGGACGCCGTGGTCACGGAGCAAGCCGAGCGCTACTCGGCAGCGTTGCGAGCCGGCTGGCGCGAGAGTCGCGCTTGCCCGTGCTGCTCGCCGGGCCCGCGTTACCGGAAGCCGCCTGAGGAGCTGATCCCATGGTCGGGATCACCTTGCAGAACACGCATCATGGTCTGGCGACCCACGAGGTCGTGCTGCTGCTCGAGACGGACGCCCAGCGCGGGTTGAGCGACCACGACGCCGAGCGGCGGCTGCAACGGTTCGGACCCAACCTCCTGCCGCAGGCGAAGACGTCCGGGCCGCTGGTTCGGTTCGCCCGGCAGTTCAACCATCCGCTCATCTACGTGCTGCTCGGCGCCGGGATAGTGACGCTGGCCCTGGGCGAGCTGGTGGATGCGTCCGTCATCTTCGGCGTGGTTCTGATGAACGCGGCCGTCGGGTTCGTCCAGGAATCGAGAGCCGAAGCCGCACTGGATGCGTTGCGAGCGATGGTGCAGACCAGCGCGAAGGTGCGACGTGATGGCCGCGTGAGGAGCCTGCCATCGGAGCAGCTGGTGCCGGGTGATCTGGTGCTCATCGAGGCGGGCGACAAGGTCCCCGCGGACCTGCGGCTTCTGGCGATCGGCGAGCTCCAGGTCGACGAGTCGGCGTTGACGGGCGAGTCGGTGCCGGTCGTCAAAGACGAGGTGGTGCTACCGGCCGCGACGCCGGTCGCGGATCGGCGGAACATGGTGTACTCGGGGACACTCGTCACGCACGGCTCGGGCACAGGAGCGGTGGTAGCGACGGGCGCGGAGACCGAGCTCGGTGAGATCCATCGCCTTGTGGGCACCGCGGACACCTTGGCGACGCCGCTGACACGCAAGCTGACGTGGTTCAGCAAGGTGCTCACTGTGGCGATCCTCGTGTTGGCCGGGGTCACGTTCGGAGTCGGTGTGCTCCGGGGCGAGCGCGCGAGCGAGATGTTCACGGCCGCGGTCGCGTTGGCGGTCGGCGCGATCCCCGAGGGGCTTCCGGCCGCGGTCACGATCACGCTCGCCATCGGCGTGAGCCGCATGGCCCGGCGTCGAGCGGTGGTCCGCAGGCTCCCCGCGGTGGAGACCCTGGGCAGCACGACCGTGGTCTGCTCCGACAAGACCGGCACCCTGACCGAGAACCAGATGACGGTGCGGGCCGTGTGGACCCCCGATGACTCCTTCGAGGTGACCGGATCGGGATACGCCGCCGAAGGCGGCGTGCTCCATCACGGTCGACCGGCGACGGTGGACGCCGACGGCGCGCTGCGCTGGACGCTACTCGCCGGCGCGATCTGCAACGACGCCCGGCTGGACCCTTCCGATGGAACGTGGCGGGTCATCGGCGACCCGACCGAGGGAGCCATGCTGGTCGTCGCCGCGAAGGCGGGCCTGGACCGAGACTCGGTTCGCGCTTCGCTCCCGAGGGTGGCGGCCAACCCGTTCAGCTCGGACCGCCAGTACATGGCGACGCTGCACCAACCCGCGGACGGCAGCTCGTCGGTCATCTTGGTGAAGGGCGCTGTCGAGCGCGTGCTCGAGCTGTGCGAATTCGAGATGGCGGCGGACGGACACGCGCGGACACTCGACGCCGACCGCGTCGCGCGCGCTGCCGACGAGCTCGCTCAGCAGGGACTCCGCGTGCTCGCCACGGCCGCGGGCCAGACCGACCACCCCGTGGTCTTCGAGCACGGATCGTTCGCCGGCACGCTCGTGTTCACCGGGTTGCAGGCGATGCTCGATCCCCCCCGACCCGCCGCGATTGCCGCGGTCCGTTCGTGTCACAGCGCCGGCATCGACGTGAAGATGATCACCGGCGACCATGCGGTCACCGCCACCGCCATCGCGACCCAGCTGGGTCTGCTCGACGACCGACGTCGAGACGGCGACGTGCTCATCGGTGCCGAGCTCGCCGCGCTCTCCTCCGAGGCCTACCCCGAGGCAGTCGAGCGCGCGTCTGTGTTCGCCCGGGTCTCGCCCGAGCAAAAGCTCCGCCTCGTCGAAGGGCTCCAAGCCCGCGGCCACGTCGTGGCCATGACCGGAGACGGTGTCAACGACGCACCCGCGCTGCAACAGGCCGACATCGGCATCGCCATGGGGCGTGGTGGCACCGAGGTCGCGAAGGAAGCCGCGGACATGGTGCTCACCGACGACGACTTCGCAACGATCGAAGCAGCCGTCGAAGAGGGCCGGGGTGTGTTCGACAACCTCACGAAGTTCATCGTGTGGACCCTGCCCACCAACATGGCCGAAGGTCTCGTGATCCTCGTCGCCATCGTGCTCGGCACTGCGCTGCCGATCCTGCCCGTACAGATCCTGTGGATCAACATGACCACCGCGATCGCGCTCGGTCTCATGCTTGCATTCGAGCCCAAGGAAGAGGGGATCATGCTGCGGCCGCCACGCGAACCGCACAAGCCTCTGCTCACGGGTGGGCTCGTCGTCCGGATCCTGCTCGTGTCCGCGCTCCTCGTCGGTGGTGCCTGGTGGCTCTACGAGTGGGAGCGGGCCAACGGCGCGCCGATCGCGGAGGCGCGGACCGCGGCGCTCAACCTCTTCGTCGCGGTCGAGGCGTTCTACCTCTTCAGCTGCCGGTCGCTCACCGTGTCGATGTGGCGTGTCGGCGTGTTCTCGAACCGATGGATCATCGGTGGAATCGCACTCCAGGCGATCGGTCAGCTCGCCATCACCTACCTGCCGGTCATGAACGAAGCATTCCAGACCGCACCCATCGCTGGCAGCGTATGGCTACGGATCTTCGCGCTCGCCACCGCCGCCAGCCTCGTGGTTGCGATCGACAAGCGCGCCCGGCGCGCGGCGCTCTGAGGGACGGCGGTCCCTGTGCGGGGCGCACGCGGTCGAGTGAGCCCCGATCGCGCTGGCAACCGATTGGCAACGGAGCTGGCCGCCACACACGGGCAGCGTGGATCGATCCAGCGAACTCCAGCGCTGTCCTGACCAGTACGCCTTCACCCGGACGCGATCACAAGACCCGGAAGCGTGGTGGGAAATTGCGCGGGTTAGCGCGGGAAGCGTGGTTCGGTGGGAGCCGACGGGCTCACGGCAGCCAACGTCCGCTGAGCTTTTTCGGTAACCCATGTTGTGCTGGGCCGCGAGAGCGCCCGGACTCACGTGCGGGAGGCTTGCCGCGAGCTTGGCGACGGGTTCGGACTCTCCCGTCATCGCGGCCTCGTTCACCTGCAACCCACGCACATCGGCAAGCCGGACATCGGCCGGGATCACGTCCCCGGTGATGAGCTCCACGACGTCGCCCGGCACCAGCTCCGTCGTCGCCTGGTCGCGGAGCGCGCCGTCGCGCAGTGTGCGCGAGGTGTCGGTGCTGATCCGCGCCAGCGCGGCGGTTGCGAGCTCAGCTCGGTGCTCCTGCAGGTAACCGATGACCGCATTGAGCACCACGATCACCGCGATGACGAGCGTGCCGGTCCAGTCTCCGATCGCGAGCGTCACCACCCCTGCCCCAATGAGCACCATGGTCATCGGGTTGGCGAGCTGGTGAGCAAAGAGTTGCCGTCGCGATCGGCGCGAGGGCTCGACCAGCTCGTTGCGACCGGAGGCCTCGAGTCTCCGTCCAGCTTCCGCCTGGGTGAGCCCACGCGCGAGATCCGTCCCGAGGGCGCGGGCGACCTCCTCGGTGTCGAGCTGCCAGGGATGGCAAGGAGGTGCCGTCACCCCACTCACGGATGCCCGTTCACCGTCACGGTCAGATCACGTCGACGATCAGCGCGCCCCGCAATGCTTCCGCTGCGGGTGTGATCAAGCGTCCAGTTCGCGCGCGACGCGTTCACGCATTTCCTCTCGAACGGTGATTGCCACCGACCCCTTGAACCCGCGTCATTCTGAACCGCACCAGACACACGGCCCAGAGTCCAAGGTCCTGCGGCTCGACCGGCACGCCCGCGCGGTCGCGCAGCTCGGCCCCGGGGCACGCCCGGGCAGGGTAGGCGCACTCGTCCGGGGCCGAGCTCACAGTTGACGCTCGGAAGGCCGTCGGTATTCCCGAGTTTCTCACCCGTGCGGCCGATCGCCGCGCGCGGGACTTTCGTCTCTTGCGGAATGTGCCGGCAGCAGTCGAGAATCGGCACGCCGCAGACGTCACCAAGACGACTGGGCTTGTCGAGGGAGCATTCCTTGTCTGCTTCAGCAGGTACGGATTGGGCCTCGGACGCCGATCTCGGTCGCGCGACCCGAATCGTCATGCTGGGCCGCCAGGGATCGGGGAAGGGGACGCAATGCGAACGGCTCGCGGAGCTCTTCGGTGTGGCGCACCTGTCAACGGGTGCGTTGTTTCGCGACGCGGTTGCACGGGACACGAAGCTCGGGCGCTCGGTGAAGACTCTCATGGAGGCGGGCGACCTCGTAACCGACGAACTCGTCCTTCGGGTGGTGGCGGAACGGCTGGCTCGCGCCGACGTTCGAACGCACGGCTTTGTCCTCGACGGCTTTCCGCGCACCGTCGAGCAGGCAGAAGCACTGGCGCTCCTGCTGGGATCACAGATCGACATCGCGATCAACCTCGCCGTGAATCCCCGCGTGGTGCTGGAACGACTGCTGCGGCGGCGCGTGTGTGGCGATTGTGGTCGGGCAGTGCAGGAGCCGGGCGGCAGCGACCCGGCGCGCTGTCCGGATTGTGGGGGTCCTTTGGTCCGACGCGACGACGACACGCGACCGGCGATCGCGCGACGCCTTGCGCTCTTCGAGCAGTAGACCAAGCCGATTCTGGCGTGGTACGCAAGCCACGGAGTGCTGGCCACGGTCGACGGGCACGGATCGCCGGACGAGGTCGCCGGCCGCGTCGACCGAGCGTGCACGGCGTGGCGACCCGCAGGTGAAGACGCCGGGATCACCACGAACACCGCCAGCTGAACCAGCGAGAGACGCGCTGGAGCTCTCAGGCCTTGACGACCCCCACCGGGCGCAGGCGCGCCACACGACGGGCAAGGCCGGCGCGTTCACACGTGAGCACGACCTCGTCGACGTTCTTGTAGGAGAACGGCGCTTCCTCGGCCAATGCCCGTGGGGAGTGGGAACGAACCGAGATCCCGGCCGCTTCGAGCTCGGCGGCGAGCGCCGCGCCACGAACCTGCTTCCGCGCCGCGGTTCGGCTCATCCTCCGGCCCGCACCATGACAGGTCGAGTGGAACGCTCCACCGCCCGCGACACCTGCGAGCACATATGACGCCGTGCCCATCGAGCCGGGGATCAACACCGGTTGCCCGGTCTCTCTCAGGTCGGGCGGCAGGTCAGAATGCCCGGGCGGGAGCGCGCGGGTGGCTCCCCTGCGATGCACGCACAAGAGGCGACGCTCACCCGAGACCTCGTGCCATTCGAGCTTGGCGAGATTGTGCGACACGTCATAGAGGAGCTCGAGATCGGCACCTTGGACGGCGCGCTGGAACGCGCGCCTGGTCGCCTCGGTGAGGAGCTGGCGGTTCGCGCGCCCGTAGTTCGCGGCTGCTGCCATCGCACCGAGATACGCGCGCCCGTCGGGCGAACGGACAGGCGCGCAGGCGAGCTGCCGATCGGGGACGTCGATCCCGTAGGCGCCCATGCGCGGCAGCATCGCTCGTACTTGATCCGAGCAGATCTGGTGGCCGAGCCCCCGCGAACCCGAGTGGATCATCACACATACCAGTCCCGGTCGTAGACCGAATGCCTCGGCAAGCGCGGCGTCGAAGATCGCATCGACGGTTTGCACCTCCAGAAAGTGGTTCCCCGCGCCGAGGCTGCCGACCTGACCGAAGCCGCGCGCCAACGCCCGCTCGCCGACGTCATCGGGTGCCGCATCTGCGAGCGCGCCGCCGTCTTCGCATCGTTCGAGGTCACGAGCGACTCCATAGCCACGCATCACCGCGTACCGGGCGCCTTCGACGAGTAGCTCGCGGAGCTCGTCCTCACTCGCGAGATGCCACACCGCTCCCGGGCCCAACCCCCTGGGCACATGCTGGTCGAGCTCGTCCATGAGCCGGCCGAGATCGGGAGCGAGCTCATCGTGGTGCACACCCGAGACGAGCAGCCGCACACCGCACGAGATGTCGAAGCCGACACCGCCGGGAGACACCACACCCTCACGTTCGACGTCGGTTGCCGCGACTCCCCCGATCGGGAACCCGTACCCCCAGTGCACGTCCGGCATCGCGTAGGACGCCTCGACGATCCCGGGAAGGGTGGCGACGTTGACAACTTGCTCCAGCGACCGGTCGCCGGCGACGTCGGGCAGCAGGGCCCGTGACGCGAACACGATGCCCGGCACGCGCATCGCCCCGCGTCGCTCGATCCGCCACCGCTCGGGCGTCTCTTCGACCAGCTCGACGGTCACCACCTCATTGAATCGCGACCCGGGCGAACGACCAAGGGTCGAAGGACCATCCCTGCCCCGGCATTCGGGGACGCTGCCGGCTTCGGTGGATCAGACGTCCACGAGCACATGGCAACGCCACTGTCCATTCCGCCGCTCGAACAGCAAATCGGATCGTGACACGCCCTTGGGGAGCGCTCCGATCGCTTCCACGCGCTCCGACGGGATCGTCGCGAAGAACCCTCCCACACTTCCGTCCGCATGCTCGGCGAGATCCACACCCAGGGGAACCTTGCCGAGCGCTTCGATGACGTAGATCACCTCCTCGAGCAGCAAGACGAGCACATCCTCGTCGCTGACCGCGCGGAGCGACACCGGGATGCGGTCGGTCGGCTCGATGTCTTCGATGTCCGCGAACGACTCGACCAGCCCGAGCGCCGCTTCTTCGAGACAGGCGACCCGCGTCGTCCCCCACGCTTCCAGAATCACATCGGCGACATGTGGCACGAGGCGGTGCCCTGCGCCTCTGGCCGATTGATCGCTCATGTCGCTCATGGTTCCCCACGGTTCGCCGCGCCACCAGCCGTCGCGTCGATCCCGCCGCATCGCGCGAACGGGACCTTGGACCCTGTCACACGCGCTGCGCGCGGGTACACGATCGCGGAGATCGCCTTCAACCGAGAAGCTGGCTCGAGTAGTCGGCTCCGAGATCGCCAACCCGCACCTCTCCGCGTGAGGACCGAGGTGGAAAACGTGAAGATCGAGAACGAAGCAATTCGCACATTGCTGCGGCGCGCCCCTGTAGCCGTAGATCCCCAGATGACATTGCGTGCAGTGGCCCAAATCCTCGCCGAGGAGTCGATCGGCGCAGTCGTGGTCCGGCGCGAGCGTCCACTCGGGACGCCGCACAGCTACACGATCGGTGTGGTGTCGGAACGCGACATCAGTCATGCCGTCGCCCGTGGCATGGACCCCGACACGACTCGGGCCGCGGACGTGATGACGGCAGAACTCGCAGACGCGGAGCCGGACGAAACGATCCTGCGCGTGGCCACACGCATGATGGCCAACGAGGTCCGTCATCTCCCCGTCAACGAGGGCGAGGAACTGATCGGTGTGATCTCGGAGCGAGACGTGTTGCGCGCCCTGGTGCAAGCGTTACACGACCAGAGCAAAGTGTGAGCATGGTCGGCGCGCGCGATCCAATCGGAGGCTTGGTGCGCGGCACACCGGTCTCGATCGCGGAGAAACTGACGTTGCGAGCAGTGGCCGCGGTGCTCACCGAGGAAGACATCGGTGCTGCACTCGTCGAGCGGATTGACGGGTCGCTGGGGATCATCTCGGAGCGGGACGTCACGCGAGCTCTCGCAGACGACGCCGACCCGGACCTCGTGTGGTCGGCCGACATCATGACCGAGGACCTCGTGACCGCCCGCGCGAGCGAGCCGGTCATGGGAGTGGCACTGCGCCTCATCGACGAAGGGATCCGCCACGTCGCGGTCGTAGACGACAACAGCCTCGTGGGAATCGTGTCGTCGCGAGACGTGTTCCGAGTCCTTGCGGAGGACCTGCTCGAAACGTGGTGAATGTGACACGGGAATGGACTTCTCGCGGCAGGAGCTATCTCGCCAACCGGGAGTCGGGCAACGGAAGACGGAACGGGGGATCGGCGGCCGTCGTTGCGTTCGCGAGCAAAGTTGACGTCCGCAGGTATCCGTCCCGGAAGGCAGACGGCTGGCGGTCGAGCCAATCCATCCCTCTCGACGACCCGAGCTCCAGATGCAGCACCTCTTCAGCCGCGGCTTCGACGCCGAGGTAGAACTGACGCTCGGGCGAGCTCGCTGACAACAGGGACCGTTCGGATCGCGCCTCTGCAACAAGACCACGGACTGCCACCAGAAGGATCGCCCGCTCGGAGCCGGCCATGCCGCTCAGTGGTGAGGTCATCTTCGAGCCCTCCTGTAACGGGGACGTACCACGACCGCCCGACTTGTTCGAGGCGGCGCGGATCTCGATTGTCATCTCGGAGGTAGTCCCACAGCCAGGGTCGAAGGTCACTCCCATCGAAGCGACCATCATGGACACTGCTCATCAGGCACCTTCTCCGGAGAGCGAAAGACGTGCCAGACGCGTTTTCGACCGGTGATAGGGGGTCAGTTTTCAGCCGGTGGCGACAGATCTGCCCTCCTGCCTCTACCAAGTCGTTCGACTGGTGGTCGCGTCGTTCTCGCGAGGACGCGCTCCGCGGTTCGACTCTCGCAGGGTCGAATGGCCCTGTCACGCTCGCCGTTCCCTCGCTACGTTCACCACGATGAACG
>JBBDHW010000060.1 GCA_040880805.1 Acidimicrobiia bacterium
GACCCGATACCGCGCGCCCCGACCCACTTGACAACACGGCGATTCACACCTCAGCCGCGGCGTCTGCGAGGAGCGGGAATGGGACTGTTCAAGAAGCAACCGAAGCCGAATGCAGGTGACGTGCGCGCGAGAGCTTCGCTGGTCGGAAGCATCGATGCGTTGTTTCAGTGGGACGCAGCATCCAAGGCCGGACGTCATCGTGAAGCTCTGGCCCTCGCGGAGCGGGAGATCGTCAACCCACATCTTGACGACGAGAACCGGACGATGTGGCGTCAAAAGGCCGCAGAAACGGGGGTGGCACTCTTTGTGGAGCACTACCAGCCTGCGCTTGACGCGAAGCGCTACGGAGAGGTCTTGCGAGGTCTCGAAGAGATTCTGAGAAATCCAGACATTCCAAGTGGCTTGCGCTCGGAGCTGTCGAGCCTTGGTGACACCTTGCGAGACCAACGAGACAAGAGCTAGCGAGCCGACTCTCCCTCTCTCGCTCCGATGACTGAGAACGTTCAGATCGACCGCGTGTCGGCACTCTCGTTGGTCTCGCGGATCTTCCACCGTGAGGCGCTCATCATCGGCCGTCAGCCTGAGAGCCTCATCTCCCACGTGCACAACCGCTTGTTCACCGTGCGCGCGCAACCAGCAGTCCACGACGTCTTGGCGGCCAGCTGCAAGAACGCCTTGGCCGGCCGATGTTGGATGAGCTTGGAGAATCGGCCGGCGGCAGCGGCGAATCCCGAACTTGTACGGAGTGCCGAACTGGGGGGCGCGCACGCACTCGACCGACTCAACGGCGGTGTCCCGCCTCGTTTCGAAGGCGGTCAGCGACTGGCCGTGTCTGCCAGCGGCGACCACGTTGCCTCCATCAGCGCAGACGGACGCATGCGAATCTGGGATCTCAAGCGCTGGCGACGCGAGTTGGAATTCCCTTGTCGGGCATGGGATGTCGTGTGGTCGTCAGCGACCAGACTCATCATCCGCGACAGCACAAGAGTGTGGGCGCGGGATCTCGCGGACGGCTCGGAGGAGCAACTCGTTGAGTACCGAGGCCGCGAAGCAGCGCTCTCGGCTGATGGACGCCTTCTCCTAGTCGCCCGCGATCACAGCGTCGATGTCTGGGACCTCGGAAGCGCGCGCCTGGAGCCGCGCTCGCGCGCACTCGAATGCCGGGGTCCGCTCTCGGTCTCACCCGACGGGACCATGATCGCCGCTGGTCGAAATGAGTCGTCGGGATGCATCTTCGAACTCGGCGCCTCTGGACCACGAGCGGTGATTGAGGCACCGGGCCGCGCCATAGTGCGCATGTACGAGGGTGACACGAACGCGGTCGTTGCAATTGCGTGGTCCCCCGACGGCGAATGTCTAGCTTTCGGGTTCGAGAACGGACTGCTGTCGATCTGCCGGGCTTCCGGCGACGTCATCGCGGTTGTCGACCACCACGTCGGATCGATCATGTCACTCGCATGGTCCCCCGACGCGCGCTACCTCGCCTCGGCGTCGCTCGGTGGCCAGATCTATGTATGGGACGCGGTGGAGAGAACGCTCGCCTCGGTGTTGCACGGCCACCCGACGGGCGTAGTTGAGGTCGCGTGGCTCCCCGACGGCGGATCACTGATCTCTGCCGATCAATCGAGCGTGGTCATGCTCTGGGAGCCCATTCGGGGTGGAGTGAACAATGACCTGGGCGCGGAGTGGTCGAGCATCAGGAGTCTCGCCTGGTCTCCCGACGGCAACCAGTACGTATCCGGAGGGCAACGGGGCCTCGTACAGATCTGGGACGGGTACACCGGGGCCATCGAGCGCAACCTCGGCGGCCACGAAGGTCTCGGCCGAATGGCGTTCGGCGCGTCGGAGGCCGGCGAGGGGCCACCGACCTCAGTGCCCGCGGATCCGGCCGCCGCAAGGCGAGAACTCGAGGAAATCAAGCGCGTCATTCGAGGTGGCGCGTCGGCAGCGGACGTTCGTGCAGCCGCAAAGCGGCTCGACGAGCTTGTACAGCCCTTCTTGCCAGAGCTCGACAAGCTGCTCAGTGACTCACGCGCCCCGACCACTGGCCTGCCTGTCGACGCTGTGTGCTGGTCACCAATACGTGAGCAGATCGCCTCAGCGGGGCACGACAAGACGCTCCGCCTCTGGGACGCTCACGGTTTGGTTGAACATGTACTCGTGCACGAACTTGCAGTATCGGAGTTCGTGTGGTCGCCGGACGGCGCTCTGATCGCGTCGGCATCCGATCACTTCGTACGGGTGTGGAGTGTCGTTTCCGGCGAGTTGATCGCGCAGATTCCGGCGGCGCGCAGCCGGGCACTCGCGTGGTCCCCTGACGGCCAATGGCTCGCCTACGCCGCCGATGACGACAGTCTTGCGTTGGCATCCGCGCCAGAAGGCAGCGTCGCCTCACTCGTACCCGAGAGACGCGTCGCCGTCTGGCATCGCACCGACGAAGCAGACGCAAACCTCATCGACCGGTGCCGCGAGTTCGCCAAACGGCTTCGCGAAGGAGCGCTACTGCGGAGTGAGATCACCGAGCGCGTGAGGGCCCTCGAGCAACTGAGCGTCACCTGGGCAGCA
Source organism: Acidimicrobiia bacterium (assembly GCA_040880805.1). Taxonomy (NCBI): domain Bacteria; kingdom Bacillati; phylum Actinomycetota; class Acidimicrobiia; species Acidimicrobiia bacterium. The sequence goes on from JBBDHW010000060.1 coordinate 2,566, forward strand.
TCGACTCACCAATCGAATTCGCTGACCGCTGCCACTTGGAGCCGGGATGGGCACTGCGTAGTGGCAGGGACCGCGGATGGTCGACTGGTGTTCATCGATGTCGCGACGCGCACATCTTCCATCACCGTCGCCGGGCATCCCGCCGCCGTGAACGCTCTTCATAGTTCGATTGATGGATTGCTCGCATCGGTCGACGCCGAGGGCACTTGCTTGCTCTGGCAGCCACCAGAGCTCGAGCCGAGGGGCTCTGTCGAAGTTCCTCGCCGACCGGACGCTCCCATTGCGATCTCCTGGTCTCGCCGAGGAGATCTCGTCGCGATCTCAGCGTCGCACAACGCCATCGAGATCTGGGATGGTCGGCGTGGGGCTCTCGTCGCACGGGCCCGTTGCATCTCACCAGTGCTCGCGGCGCAGTTCGACGACGACGGCCACACCTTGCACGTGGCCGACTCGGGGTATGCAACCGGGAATCAACCGATCCCGTACGTCTTCACGCTGCGAACCGAGGCGCGAGCATAGCCAGGTCTCCTGCAACCACTTGATCTCCGGCCCGGATGGGCGTGGAATGGAGGCCGCATCGGTGGGGAGAAGGGGGTCCGGATGCCGCAGGCGGGCAAGACGTTCCGGGTCTTCGTGAGCTCGACCTTCCGCGACTTGGTGAAGGAGCGCAACGCACTCCAGGTGAAGGCGTTCGCGAACCTCAAGCGGCGGTGCGAGGCCGAGGGCGTGCGCTTCCAGGCGATCGACCTGCGGTGGGGGATCAGCCAGGAGGCGTCGCTCGACCAGCAGACCATCCCGATCTGCATCGCCGAGGTCAAGCGCTGCCAGCGGATCACCCCGCGGCCCAACTTCCTCGTCCTCCTCGGCGATCGGTACGGGTGGCGCGCGCTGCCCACCGAGATCCCCGCGAGCGAGTGGGAGCTGCTGTGGACGAAGGTGACCGATTCCCAGCAGCAGCAGCAGCACCTGTTGGCGGTCTGGTATCGCCGGGACGACAACGCGGTGCCACCGGTCTACGTGCTCCAGCCCCGCCTGGAGGAGCTTCCCGAGCAGGCGACCGAGGACGAGCGCGAGCGCAACGCCGCCGCTGATGGTGAGGTGTGGGCCGGCGTCGAGTCGCAGTTGCGTGAGATCCTGCTCAACGCCATCGAAGGGCTAGACCTCTCTCCGGATCAGCTCGTCAAGTACGAGAAGTCGGCGACCGAGCAGGAGATCCACTTCGGGGCACTCGGTACGTCCGACGCGCACGAGCACGTCTTCTGCTTCTTCCGCTCGTTCGAGGACGCGCCGTCGGGTCCGACGGCCGTGGACTTCGTGGACGCCGACCAGGACGATCGAGACGACCTCGCCGCGCTGAAGGCTGGGTTCGAGCCGCACCTCTGGCACGACCACATCGTCGAGTACACCGCCCGATGGGGGGCCAACGAGGTCGCCGACGAGCACCTCGACGAGCTGTCGGATCGAGTCGAGGAGGCGCTCTGGACGCAGATCAGGTCCGGCCTCGCGCGCCGGGAGCAGCTCTTCGAAGAGGTCATGAACCACCGAGAGTTCGGCGACGACCGCGCGAAGCATTTCACCGGTCGGAGGGGTGTGGTCGATGCGCTCGCCGACCATGCCCGGTCCGGTGGCGAGCACCCCTTCGCCCTCTCTGGCGCGTCGGGTTCGGGCAAGTCCGCGCTCATCGCAGAGGTGGCACGCGAGGTCGTCGGGCGTGCACTTGGCGCGCCCGAGGAACAGGACCTCGTGGATCCCGCTCCCGGGAAGGCACCACGGCACGCGGATGAGGACGGCATGCGGGTGATCGTGCGATTCATCGGCGCGTCGCCCGAGTCGTCCGACGTCCGGCGACTGCTCGCCGGGCTGTGCCAGGAGATCTCCCGCCGGTATGGGCCGGACGAGTCCGCGCCGGCCGACTACCGCGAGCTCGTGCAGGAGCTCCCGAAGCGGCTCGCCCTCGCGACGAAGACTCGTCCGCTCGTGATCTTCCTGGACGCGGTCGATCAGCTCTCCGACGCCGAGAACGCCCGCAGCCTCGTGTGGCTGCCGCGCCAGCTCCCGGAGCACGTGCGCATCATCGTGTCGACGCTCACCGACCCCCGGGAGTGCCTCGATGCGCTGGAGGCCAAGCTCCCCGAGTCCCATCGGCTCGAGCTGACCGAGATGACCGTCGCCGAGGGTGGCGAGCTGCTCGACGCGTGGCTCGACGACGACGAGGTCAAGCGCACGCTCACCGATGACCAGCGCCGTGAGGTGCTCGACAAGTTCGCGTCCAACGGGCTGCCGCTGTACCTGAAGCTGGCCTTCGAAGAAGCACGGCGGTGGCATTCGTACGACCGCCCCAGCGAGGAGGAACGTCCCGGTACGTACCGCCCGCTCGACCCGACCGTGACGGGATTGATCCGCACGAACCTCTTCGGTCGGCTGCGCAGCACCCACAACCACGGGCCGCTCATGGTCGACCGCTCGCTGGCCTACCTCCGTGCCGCGAAGAGCGGCATGTCGGAGGAGGAGATGCTCGGGGTGCTGTCGATGGACCCCGACGATCCCGCCACCGTGCTCGGCGACTTCCGCAGCCGTCAGGACAAGGACGCGCCCGACGTGCGCCAGCTGCCCATCGTGGTGTGGTCGCGCTTCTACCTCGACCTCGAGCCCTACCTGAGCACCCGTCAGTCCGACGGCGCGCAGCTCCTCAGCTTCTACCACCGGCAGCTCGGTGAGGTCGTCGCCGAGGACTACCTAGAGGGCGCCGATGGTGTGACCCGTCATGCCGAGCTCGCTCGCTACTTCGGTGAGCAGGAGCCGTTCGTCGAGGTGCCTGTCGCCGACGGCGAAGAGCCGCGGACGGTGGCGAACGTGCGCCGGCTCGTCGAGCTCCCGTTCCAGCAGACCAGCGCCGAGGACTGGGACGGGGTGTTCGAGACGCTTACCGACTTCGAGTTCCTCGAGCAGAAGGCGACCCACGTCGGCGTCGTCGACAACGGCGACGAGACGAAGACCTACACCGGCGTCTACCAGCTCCAGGACGACTACACGTTCGCGCTCGAGCGCATGCCCGGCGGCGACGGCGAGGCTGGCACCGACAAGCGCCGACGGATCATCCTCACCGGCGTCGACTTCCACGACGGCAACGACCTCCAGATCCACTGCCCGCACTGCAACAAGGCGTCACCGTTCCAGCAGGAGTGGCGAGGTGAGGACATCACCTGTCCACAAGAGGGCTGCGGCGGACCTCTGCGCATCAACAAGTTCATCGTCGGCGAATCCGCTTTGGAGATGCAGTGGGAAAAATGAGCGCGTCGCGATGTTGCATGTAGCGCCCAAGGAGGCTGAAACAGACGATCTGCTGACCCTGAGTTTGAGTTTGGTCGATTCTTTAGAATGCGGCGGCCGAGTCGCCGCGGGAAAGGAAGGCACGAGATGCCGCTTTGGGACAAAGCGAAACAAGCGACCGTCAAGCAAGCAGCGAACCGAAGACTTGCGTACTTCCACGTGTTCAAGGAGGCTGAACCAGGATTGCCAGATACCTATCATGTGCCGACTTCAATACTCAAAGAACTGCTTTCACAACCTCGCATTGACGAGCTCAACGGAAACTGTGATCCGGTGAAGGTCGGAACCCTGCGGGATCTAACAGATGAATTCATGGTGGACCTGTCGCGACAGGTGCTTCGCGAGATTTACCCGCGCTATCCGAACCATGATTTCGAAGTTTCAATCGAGAGCCGACTAGATCATGACCCCCCGGCAAGATTGCTGCTCATCCATGTGACATCAAAATGAGGGCTATTTACCTGTCGCAGGGACAGGCTCAGGGGGTGACGGGCAAGCGCCAACCCCCCACCGTGCTGCTGTTAGCGAGTGCCTGCAGCCGTGCTCGAATGAGAACGCCAGCGACGCGTGCATGAGTGATGTTGCGCGTGCTCTAGGGAAGAATCAGCAGCTTAGTTTGGCGCTCTCGGGCAACCACGTGATGGATCGATCTGCTCTGCGAATCGTGTCATCTGCGTTCGAACGAGAGTTCCATAACCTCGTGTCGCGGCCTGAAGCCTTGTTCCAACAGCTCTACAACCGGCTGCAATTCGAGTCCGAGTTCGACCAAGTCTCGCTCGGGTTGGCTCGCCAGAGCCGAAGTGGAGAGGCGGCAAGCCACCCTTGGATACGCCGAGTAGGGCCCCAGTTTGCAGACTCACCCGCACTGCGGGGAGTGATCGCCGAAGAAGCGGCGATCACTCAAGTCTGCAACTTCAGCCCTGATGGGCGGTTGCTTGCTACGGGCAGCAATGAGACTGTCCGGATCTGGGATGTCAACTCGCGACTTGAGGTTGCTCGTCTGATCGGTCACGACTCAACCGTCGTGGATTGCAGCTTCTCTCCGGAGGGTCGCCGATTGGTGACCATCAGTCAGGATGGATGTATCTGCGTCTGGGATCTCTCAACTCATGAACGAATTGATGTCCAGAGGATGGCGCACGAGACTGCGAGGGCGTGCGAACTCAGCCCAGATGGTTCGCGCATGGTCTCGGTCGGGGGGAACCTGCTTTCCGTGCCCACTCCGGATGATCTGGTGCACTACGCCTTGAAGTTGTGGGATCTTACGGGTTCTCACGGATTGCGCGAGGCCGGTTGGTTTGAGGCACCGGGTCACTCGGCGCGTGACTGCGCGTGGAGCCCAGACGGTTCGTATGTCGTATCCGCCGGTGACGATGGAACTGTCCGAATCTGGGATGCTGAAACCTGCGTGCAGCGCGCAGTGCTGCGTGGACACCGCGGCCGCGTCTGGGCTTGTTCCGTGAGTCCAAATGGGTCGTTCGTAGTGTCTGCCGGTGGCGATGACGCGACATTGCGTATTTGGGATGCCGCGACCGGCGAAGAACTCGCGGTCATGTGTCACCAGCGGATTGAAGATAACTGGAATGAAGATTTCGTTCTTCCGCTGGGCGTGTGTGACTGCGCGGTTAGTCCTGACGCTCAGCAGATCATTTCGGCAGGAGCCGACGAGACAGTGAGGGTGTGGGATGTGTCGACCAGTTCCGAGCAATGCGATCTTTCGGGCCATGATTCGCTTGTGTTCGCGTGCGCGATGAGCCCGGATGGAGCGTACGTTGCGTCAGCAAGTCTCGACATGACCGTACGGCTCTGGGAACCAGTACTGCAACCTGAAGGTTGGGCGCCGCCCCCTTCGACTGGCGGTGTGGTGTGCCGGTTCAGCCCACATGGTCGCCTGGCGGCGACGGCGAACGTTCAGGGCGACGTCACACTGTGGGACTTTACCCGCGCGGCACTACCCAGGTGGCGGGCCCACGACGCGCCCGTGGCTGACTGCGACTTCAGCCCAGATTCCCGTGCTCTCGTGACTGGCAGTAGCGACAAGACCTGTAAGCTCTGGGACGTCCATGATTTGGGGCTCCTCGCAACTCTAAACGATCCCGCAGCCTCGCACGCTGAGGGCTCAACGCCGGAGCGGCTGCGTGAGTTCTTCGGCAAGACTTTGGGCGGGGTGAGAGGTTGCCGGATCAGCCCCGACGAGTCTTACATCGTCTCTGTGGGCTCGGATGGTGTGCTCATCTTGTGGGACACCGATGAGTGCCAACAACGCGTTCGCGTTGCGACAGATTCGAGCCTCAACGCCTGCGCGATCAGTCCTGACGCTCATTTCGTGCTAGCAGCTGGCCTTGACGGCACGATCAAGAAGTTTGCTGCTGACTCAGGAGAGTTGGTCGCGATCGGAGTCGGGCATGCAGACGCGGGGGGTGTTGCGTCTGGCGTTCGGGATTGCGTAGTCAGTCCGGACGGCTCGAAGGTCATCTCGGCGGGCCAGGATGGAACGATCCGAGTCTGGGACGCGGTTGACTTGACAGAGGTACAAATAGTCGGCCGTCACGCCGGCGGTGTTGAAGCATGCGCGTTGAGCCCAGATGGAGCGTTCGTCCTTTCATGCGGACGCGATCGGGCGCTTCGTGTCTGGAGTCTGACCGAACAAGTCGAGGTCACGGCGGTTTTCTTCCCCACCATTCTCCTCTCTGTTTCTGCGCATCCTTACCATCCGGTAGCGATGTGCGGTGATCCCAGCGCCGTGTACTCGCTGACGCTTGAGGGCATCAAGTGGGGTTCCATCGTTGTCACTCCGGTCGAATCTCGCGTGGAACAGTTCCTGAGGTGCCCTGCGTGCGACCGAACTACAGAGTTCCATCTGAGTTGGCAGGGAAACGAAATCGACTGCCCAAGCGGATGTGGGCTTCGCATGCAGGTCAGCGAACTGATCGCAACGCGACCCATCTGGGCTTCGCGCTAGGGGACACGCGACACGTCGGGCCCGCTCGGGTTGGACGGCCTGTCGGTTCCGGTGTGCAGGTAACGATGGCCCCGCCGAAACTCGCAAGAACTTTGGGACTCCTCGGGTTTGTGTGGGTCCATCCGTGGTCAACTTCCCCGGATCACCACCAGTCGGCCTGTGGGAGCCGTATGACCGGAGACGGTCACGTACGGTTCTGCGAGAGCGGGAGGGGGAGGATCCCTCCCGCCACTCACCCGACAGGGGGCCGCTGGCGAAGCTGCACCCACGGCGCGACGGAAACCACGCACCCACCGCGGAAACGCGTGGGACTGAGCCCGTCCGACCTACCGGCACGCAGACCAACCAGCGGCCTACCTCACCCTCGGCGTGTCTCGATCCGGTGTTCGGGGACGGTCGGGCGAGGAATGGGAGGTAGGTCGATGGTGCTCTACGGGCCGTATACTGCCCTGTATGACAACGCCCGTGCCGACCAGATTCACCGACGAGGAGCTCGCGCTGATCGACGAACTCGTTGACGTAGGCATCGGCGACAGCCGATCTGCGGTGATTCGACGAGGAGTGCACCACCTTGCCGATGCGGTCCGCCGAGCGGGCGTCGGCGCCGCCATCGTCCAGTCGTACACCAAGCAGCCCCAGACGCTCGACGACAACGAGCTCGCGATGGCGAGCGCAATCGCGTTGACCGAGGCGGAGCCGTGGTAGCCCAGGCCGAGCTCTGGTTGATGGAGACCCCGAACCAGAAGCGCCGACCGGTACTCGTCGTGTCGCGCGACGAGGCCATCCCAGTTCTCAACAACGTCGTGGTGGCGCCGGTCACGAGCACGATCCGAGACATCCCGACATGCATCCCCGTCGGCCCCGAGGAAGGCATCGACCACGACAGCGCGGCCACGTTCGACAGCCTCGCCGCCGTACCGAAGTCGGTCCTCACGACGCGCCTCGGCGAACTCGGCGTCGGTGGACGACGCCGCATCTGCGAGGCCTTGGACGCCGTCGCCAACTGCTGACGACGGTCACCCAGCCGGCGTTCGGAGACGGCTGGAGTCAGGAGCCGTACACCGGCAGCCGGGAAACGGCTACTTCGTTGGTCCGGTGATCGCAGGCAGGTTCGCATCGTGCTGGTTGCTGTCGCCTTGTGTAGTCAGCCGTCCGCTGCACTGCGCGAGCGCTGGTCTTTGGGACCGTCGACGTCGCTCGGCGCGGCTGGAGGGATCCAGTTCTCCAGCCGCGCTTCGCTACTCGAGCTCACCGAAGCGGAGCCGGTTGCCGAATGGGTCGACGACGGCGAACTCGGTGCGACCGTCCGCGCTCTCGAGGCCTGGCTTGTTGCGGCCCACCGAGAACTTCTCGCTCAGCTCCGCGTGCAGGTCTCGCACGCCGGTCATGTAGATGTAGACGACCGAGCCGGGAGTGCTGTCGCCCTGGTGTTCGGTGAGATGCAGCACGAGGTCCCCTCTCGACACCTGGCGGTAGAGGGGGAGATCGGGCTCGAAGCGGTGCTCCCAATCGACCGTCATGCCGAGGTAGTCGACATAGAACTCGGTCGCTCTGTCTGTGTCGAAGGTCCGCAGGATCGGAACAACGCTGGTGAATTTCATGGACGGGTCCTCTCTCGATGCGGGCGCGGTGGCGGTTGCGAGGAGGCGTTGGCGTGCCGACGCGTACGACGTGCGCTGTTTGCGGGCGCGTGCACGTACGAGTTGCTTGAAGTCCTTGTCGGCGGTCATCCGGTGCCTCGCACCCGTCCGGTGTGGCAGTCCCCAGCAGTGCCGCCCGGACGGTGGAGCTACCGAACGAACCTGACCGGAAAATTCGCTCCCCTTTGCCTCCATCGAGCGCCCTTGCTGGGTGACCCAATGGACCGAGCCGTGTGATCATGACCGCAGAGCGAGTCCTGCGCTCGACCTCCGACGACCTTCCCACAACCACGAGCCGACGGCGAGCAGCACAGATCGGCGTGTCGGCGTGTACCGGCGCGGCAGGCCCTAAGCACGTTGTCGCGTACGCGGCGTGAGCGCATTATGGGCGTGACATGCCCACGGCGAACAGCGTGTCTTGGAGCGTGACTTGCGGATATCGGGTGTCGGCGATGCTTTCTTACGTCGTGGGTTGGATGTTCTGGTTCAGGTGGAACAGGTTGGCCGGGTCGTACTTGGTCTTGATCGCAGCCAACCGCTCGTAGTTGCCTCGATAGTTGGCCTTGATGCGGCTCTGGTCGTCGCCGTCCATGAAGTTGATGTAGCCGCCTTCAGCCGAATACGGCTCGAGCGCTTCGTAGTAGCCGCGGACCCAGGCGATGTTCGTGTCGTTGTCGGCGGGGTTTTCCCACATGCCGGCGATGACGGGCGAGAAGTTGACGTCGCGGTACGCGAACGCTGTCTCGTCGGCACCCACGCGTTGCACGGCCCCGTCGATTGGATAGAGGTGGACGGCACACTGGATTGCTGGGACCCGTGCACCATGGTCGGCGTGCACGGCGATCGCCTCGTCGCTGAGGTCGCGGGCGAAGCTCGCTTTCCAATAGTGCTGAAGTCCGGCGGGGAGCAGCGGGTCGAAGAGAGTGTTGAGCGCCGGATACGGCATCGCGCCGACGTGCGACCCGACAGGCGCGACGACATCGAGGAACGGCTTGATCATCTTCTCGCCCTGGTCGAGTGGACCCGCCCAACACGGCACCGCGAGACACACGTTCTTGAAATGCCACTCCTCGGGCAAGAACGGCAGCGGCGGCGCGAGATGGAACCCGACGAATCCCCCCAACTCCTCGGGGGACTCAGCAATGTACTCGCGGTAGAAGCGCAAGACCTCGTCGGCCCGATCGACGGGATACGCGATCGGTCCACCGTAGATGTCCGCCACGGGGTGCAGCCGGTACTCGAACGTGGTGACGACACCGAAGTTGCCGCCGCCCCCGCGCAACGCCCAGAAGAGGTCGCTGTTGTCGTTCTCGCTGGCGGTGACCACGCGTCCGTCGGCGGTGACAACCTCAGCCGACAGGAGGTTGTCGCACGACAGTCCGTACTTTCGCGAGAGGTAGCCGATGCCCCCACCGAGGGTGAGACCCGCGATCCCCGTCGAGCCGATGATGCCGCCCGTGGTCGCCAGACCATACGCATTCGTGGCTTCGTTGAACCCCGCCCAGGTACACCCGCCGCCAGCGCGCACGGTCTGGGTGTCCGTTGCGACGACGACGTCTTGGAGGAGGCTGAGATCAATCACGAGCCCCCCGTCGTTGGTACCGAAGCCCGGCGCGCTGTGCGCGCCACCCCGAACCGAGAGATCGAAACCCTCGGCGCGGGCCACACCGATCACCGCGGCCACGTCGGCTGTCCCGGTGCAGCGCACGATGGCGGCGGGACGCTTGTCAATCATGCCGTTATAGACCTTGCGGGCCTCCTCGTACCCGGCATCTCCCGGAGCGATCACCTCGCCGCTCGCCTCGCTACGTAACGCGTCGATTGCAGACATGCTCATGCTCCCTCCCGGCAGCCCGGCACCTCTGGGTGCCGCTTCTCGACGTCATCATGGACCTTCATCGCAGGTGACACCCCTCATTCACGCGTCAGGTCTGTCAACGGCTTCCCATCTGCGTGAGCATGTGGTCCATCACCTTCGTGTGCTCGACCTGTGGGCTGAAGAGGATGACCTCGGCGTCGTCCACCACGCGCACGCTGTGTCCGGGGGGCCAGTAGAACAGGTCGTTTTCGGAGCAAGTCTCGTCGGTCCCGTTGGTGTAGGTGACGACGACTTCACCCGAGAGCATGTAGCCCCAGTGCGGGGCCTGGCAGGCGTCACCCTCGAGCCCTTTCAACAGTGGGGCAATGTCGGTGCCGGCCCCGAGCGAGAAGTACTCGCCTCCGAGCGTGCCGAGTCCGGACGGATCACCGAAGCCATCGGCTTGGCGTGCGACCGCGCCGGGCACGTCGATCTTGACTGGTATCTCGTTCTTGGCGATGCGCATGCGACACCTTTCTGTGGAGCCAACTCGGACCATCTGCGGTTGCCCCAACATCGAAACCCCTCGGAGGCAGGTTGACTAGTTCCAATACTGAACCGATGGCATGCTGGTGGCATGAACAAATACGGCCAGTACTGCCCGATCTCGCGCTCGGCCGAGGTGCTCGGCGATCGTTGGACCTTCCACATCGTGCGCGACCTGCTCACCGGCACGACAAGATTCAACGAGCTGGTCCGTGGTAATCCGGGGCTCTCACGGGCACTGTTGAGTCGGCGGCTCGATCAACTCGAACGCGCCGGAGTGGTCGCGCACGATCCGAACGGGAGTTACCAACTCACGCCCGCCGGCCGCGACCTGCAACCGGTCGTCTTCGGCCTCGCCGAGTGGGGCGCGAGATGGGCGTTCGGCGAGCCCGACCCCGACGAACTCGACGCCGATCTGCTGTTGTGGTGGCTCCACCGCCGCCTGAACCCCGACACCCTTCGCGGGCCCCGCTTCGTCATCTACGTGCACTTCGGCGACGATCCGAACCGGTACTGGATCGTCGTCGAAGACGAGGCATCTCTCTGTCTCACCGACCCGGGGTTCGATGTCGATCTCACGCTCCACTCCGAACTCTCGACGCTCTACCGCATCTATCTCGGGTACCACACGCTCACCGATGCGTTCCACGAAGGTCAGCTCCATCTCAGCGGATCCAACGCCGCCATACGCAGCTTCATCGACGCATTCCAGCCTTCCCCCGTCGCCGCCATCGTTGCGGAAGCGACATAGCGGCAATCTCCGTCTGTGCCCTGATGCAACCTTCGTAGAAACGCCACGGTGATAATCCAGCCAGGCATTGAGCGCATCTCGCTCGTCGTGCGACTCGAACCCCGGTTCCGGATACTCCTTCGGAGCCATCAAGAGAGAGTACGGACTGCCGGCCGCGGGGTACTTCGAATACACAAGCACACCGAACACGCGCGCCGAAACACCGATGCTGCGACAACGTCCGCCGCGCCAGATCGGCAGTGCTTCACTTCGGTGCTCGGTCTGCGGCGTGGCAGCACAGCGGCTGAGGTAGCACGAGCGCGAGTGGTAGCGGGTACGGTGCGCGCATGCGCGCAGCCATCTTCGTAGAACAACATGAGGACCTCTCGCTGGAGGACGTCACCGCTCTCACGCCCGGGCCGCGTGACGCCATCGTCCACGTGCACGCGAGTGGGGTGTGCCAGTCCGACCAGGCGGTGATCGACCGCATGCCCGGTGGCAACCCGATGATCCTCGGGCACGAGGCTTGCGGCGTGGTCGAGTGGGTCGGCGCCGAGGTGTCGCGCGTACGGCCCGGCCAGCGAGTGATCGTCGCGCTCACACCGGTGTGCGGGCAGTGCTGGTTCTGCCGGCGGCAGGAGACGCACCTCTGCGAGATGGGGCCCGAGGTGATGGCCCGGCCCCGCGCCCAGCGCGCCGACGGGTCCGTGGCGAACGCGATGAGCGGGGTCGGCAGCTTCGCCGACGTCATGACGGTCGACGAGGCGTCATGCATCCCGGTCGACACGGATCTCCCGGCCGATCAGCTCGCGCTCATCGGGTGCGGGTTCACCACCGGATTTGGTGCAGTGATCAACACCGCGCAGGTCGGTCCGGGCGCCACGGTTGCCGTGATCGGCTGCGGTGGCGTGGGAACCTCGGCGATCCAGGGAGCGCGAGTCGCCGGCGCGTCGCGCATCATCGCGATCGACCCCGTGGCGATGAAGCGCCAGTCAGCCCTGCGGTTCGGTGCGACCGACGAAGTCGACCCGAGCGCGGGCGACCCGGTGGAGCAGGTGATCGCCCTCACAGGAGGTCGCGGCGTGGACTTCGCCTTCGAGGCGGTGGGCGTCGAGCAGCTGCAGCTGCAGGCGCTCGAGATGACTCGACGCGGCGGCACCACAGTGTTGGTCGGCGTCGCCGGTCGCAGCGCGGGTCTCGCGCTGCCGACGTTGCGGATGGTGATGGAGGACCGCACGGTGAAGGGCAGCTACTACGGCTCCGCGCGCGTCACACGCGACTACCCGCGCTTCATCGAGCTCATCGAGACCGGCCGGGTTGACCTGGGCGGGATGGTCACGAAGCACTTCTCGCTCGAAGAGGTGAACCAGGCGCTGGCCGCGATGCGCGACGGCGCGGTCGTGCGCGGCGTCTTGATGGGTTCTTGAGCGCACTTCGGTTCGGCGAGGCGCGGCTACGAAGATGTGGCTGCGCTGCGAGCAGAAGTCGCGACGGACACGAACTCCAGGTGCAGCTCCCGGAGGCCGCGGAGCATGTAGGTGGGGTCGTACTCGTAGCGCCGGGCGTCGGCCGGGCCGTGGTGAGCTTCGGAGATCCGGATGTCCTCCGTGCGGTCGAGGAAGCGCTGGATGGTGACTTTGGTCTCCGCACGCGCGAGGGGTGCGCCGGCGCACGAGTGGATGCCGTGCCCGAACCCGACGTGCATGCGACCGTTCGCGCGATCGAGACGGAACTCGCCCGGGTTCTCGAACTGGCGCGGGTCGCGGTTCACCGCGTCGTTCATCAGGAACACGGTCGTGCCGGCGGGGAGGTCGATCCTCCCGACCGTGGTCGGGACGCGAGAGAGCCGGAACGAGCCCTTCAACGGGCTCTCGATCCGCAGCTGCTCCTCGATGAACGGCGAGATGAGATCGCGGTCGTCGCGCAGCCGCTGCTGGAGCTCGGGTCGGTCGCCGAGCCGCCGGAACGACATGGTGATGAGCCGGGCCGTGGTCTCCCCGCCCGCGGAGAACAGGTTGGCCGCGATCCTCATGACATCGTCGACCGGGGGCAGTGTGCCGTCGGGGAACGTCGCCTGGGCCATCTCCGTCATGATGTCGTCGCGCGGCGCGCGCCGACGGTCCTCGATGTAGGCGGTGAACTGCTCGTAGAGGAACTCGAGCGGCTTGTGCGACAGCTTCGCCGGACCTGCCTCCTGCACGAGACTTGAGCGGAACTGTGCCATCGGGCGCTCCCTGCCCGCGAGCTTGGCGCGGATCTCGTCGCGGTCCTCGTCGGGCACGCCGAGGAGGTCGGCGATCACCATGAGGGTGAAGGGCAGTGCGTATTCGGGGATGAAGTCGCACTCACCGCGGTCGTAGAACTCGTCGATCGTCCGATCGGCGAGCTGCCACATGTACTCCTCGTTCTCCTTGAGGCGCTTCGGCGTGATCAGCCGCATCAGCAGTCCGCGCTGTGCAGTGTGCTTGGGCGGGTCGAACGAGGGCAGCTGGTCGCTGAACGGCAGCTCGTCGCGGTGCGCCTCGATGATCTCGGTGATGTCGTCGCCCTCGAGCGGAACCGGGATCTTGACGAACGGCCCGCTCACCGTGTTGCAATTCGACCACGTCGCCTGGTCGTGGTACACGGCGATCGCCTCTTCGTACCCCGTGACCAGCCACACGTCCCACTTCGGGTAGTACCACAGCGGGCCTTGCTCGCGGACCCAGTCGTAGTACGCGTATGGGTCCTGGGGGAGGTCAGGGTCGCGGAACAGGTCGATGTCGGCGAAATCAGTGTTGCCCACCGCGGTCCTCCGCAACGATCGTCGATGACGTGGTTTGCCCGTACGAGAGCAACGTTACGGCGAAGCTGGACAGCGGCGACACCCGCCGTCTCGCTGACGCCAACGCGGGAGTCGTTATTGTCTGACTGTCCGATCTGGCGTGTCGAGGAATGACATGAAGCAAACGGCCGTGCTCGCGTGACTGCACCGCAGGGCGCTCGCTCCCCGGAAGGCGCCGCCACTTACGCACAGGACCAGAGCTCATGAGGGTGGAGGTCGACGCTGATTGCTGCGGCGGCTTCGGACAATGCGTGATCCTCTGTCCTGACGTGTTCGCGCTGACCGACGCGGGATATGCCGTCGTGGTGCTGCCCGACATTCCCTCCGAGCTCGAGGCGGTCGTCCGCGAGGCAGAACAGAGCTGCCCCACGCACGCGATCACGGTGACGTGATCGGCGTCGAGCGCTGTCAGCCGGAGAGGCTGTCGCGGTACTGATCCTCGTGCTCGCGCGCGGTAGCGCGGGCGGGACTAGCTTCCCGTGCCGTGGGGGACCGCGACGAGATCACCGCCCTGGTGTACCGCTATGCCGAGCTGCTCGACGGCGGCGACATCGACGGCGTCGTTGCGCTGTTCGCGGATGCGACGTGGCGTTCCGCGGCAACCGGCAAGGTGTTGCGCTCGCCGGAGGAGATCCGGGCCGTCTACGACCGCATCATGCTCTACGACGGTACGCCGAAGACCCAGCACCTGATGAGCAACCTGACCATCGATCTCGTCGAGGGTGCCGACGGGGCGACGGGGCGCTGCTACTACACGGTTCTCCAGGGTCTCGACGCGGGCGAACCGATCCAGACCATCGTCGCCGGGCGCTATATCGACCGGTACCGACGCGGCTCGGACGGCTGGCAGTTCGCGGACCGCCTGTTCATCGTCGACCTTCCCGGTGGCCAGTCGCGCCACTTCGCGTGAGGCGGCCGCAAGCGGACTGCGAAGGCGGCGGCCCGCGGCTACCTGACGGGCGTGAACTCCAAGTGCAGTTCCCGGAGGCCGCGGAGCATGTAGGTGGGGTCGTACTCGTAACGCCGCGCGTCGGCCGGGCCGTGCGCCGCCTCCGAGATCCGGATCTCGTCCGTGCGGGCCAGGAACCGCTCGGTGGTGATGCGCGACTCTGCACGGGCGAGGGGCGCGCCCGCGCACGAGTGGATGCCGTGCCCGAACCCGATGTGCTGGCGACCGTTCACGCGATCGAGGCGGAACTCGTTCGGGTTCTCGAACTGGCGCGGATCGCGGTTCGCGGCGCCGTTCATCACGAACACGGTGGTGCCGGCAGGCAGATCGACACCGCCGACCGTGACCGGCACGCGTGACAGACGGAACTCGCCCTTGATCGGGCTCTCGAGCCGCAGGGCCTCCTCGATGAAGGCCGTGACCTTGCCGGGGTCGTCGCGCAGCGCCTGCTGGAGGTCCGGGCGGTCGCCGAGGATCTGGAACGACGTGGAGAGCAGGCGGGCCGTCGTCTCGCCGCCCGCGCTGAACAGGTTCGCGGCGATCCGCATGACGTCGTCGACCTCGGGCAACGTGCCGTCGGGGAACGTCGCGGTGGCAAGCCCGGTCATGACGTCGTCGCCGGGCGCGCGTCGCCGCTCCTCGATGTACGCGGTGAACTGCTCGTAGAGATACTCCAGCGGCGCATGCGACATCTCCTCGGCGCGCTTCTTGTCCACGAGATTCGTGCGGAACTTGTCGCGGTCATCTTCGGGCACGCCGAGGAGGTCGGCGACCACGAGGAAGGTGAACGGAAGCGCGTATTCCCTGACGAACTCGCATTCACCGCGTGGGAAGAATTCGTCGAAGGTCTGATCGGCCAGCTGCCACATGAACTCCTCGTTCTCCTTGAGGCGCCTCGGCGTGATCAGCCGCATGAGCAACGCGCGGTGGTCGGTGTGCTTGGGTGGATCGAACGAGGGCAGCTGGTCGCTGAACGGCAGCGTGTCGCGGTGCTCCTCGATGATCGCGGTGATGTCGTCGCCCTTCAGGGGAACCGGGAAATCGAAGAACGGTCCGCTGACCGTGTTGCAGTTCGAGAACGTCGCCTGGTCGTGGTACACAGCGATCGCTTCGTCGTACCCGGAGATCATCACCACGCCGCGATTCGGCTCGCGCCACACCGGGCTCTGCTCGCGCAGCCAGTCGTAGTACGGGTAGGGGTCCTGGGTCAGGGCCCGGTTGCGAAAGAAGTCGATGGTGGCGAAATCGGAATTACCCACGGCGGTTCCCCTGACGATGATCGATGACTCGGGTTCACACTAGGAAGGAACGTTCTCGCAGAGCAACGGCCCGCGCGACTACGCGCTGGGTGTGAAGGTTGCCGGCATGCGTTGCCAGCCTCCGACCATTGCCCAGTCGGGGTATTCCTCGACGCCGTCCAGCGCGATCTCGTAGTCGGGCATGCGCCGGAGTACGGCCGTGATCATTTCGGAGAACTCGACTCGGGCAAGGTGTGATCCGGGGCAACGGTGAATGCCGACTCCGAACGAGAGGTGCCGGTTCGGAAGGCGGTCGATGACGAACTCGTCGGCGTTCTCGAATTCCGACTCGTCGCGCCCGGCGGCGGCCTCGCTCAAGAGAACGCGCTCACCCTTCTTCATCTCGACGCCCTCGAACACGGTGTCAACCGCAACCGTTCGCGCGTGCGTTCGCGCCGGCGGGTAGTAGCGAAGGAACTCCTCCGTGGCGAGCGGTAAGAGGTCGGGCTCGTTGCGCAGTCGTTCGCGATCGTCCGGGTGCTGCGACAGATGGAGCAACGCGGCGCCCGTGAGCGACGTCGTGGTGTCGACGCCGCCGGCCGTCGTGAGAAACGCGATCGACTGCGCGATCTCTTCGGATATCCGCACACCGTCGACCTCATGATGTGCGATCGCGGTGAGTGCGTCGTCGCGTGGGGACGCGATGCGGTGTTGCAATTCTTCGGTGATGCGAGTCATCACCGGTCCGTACGACTCTGAGGCTTGCCGATGCTCGGGGGTTCCGATCGGGTACGCGGAGACGCCGTGGAAGGCGTCGGAGAACGTCTGCCACTCTTCGCGTGGGAATCCCATCCACTCCAAGGTGACGGCCGCAGGGACGGGGCAGGTGAGGTCGTGAACGAACTCGCACTCACCGAGGTCGACGACTTGGTCGAGGTAGTGCGCGGTCCAGAACCGGGCCCGCTCGCGCAGGCGCTCCGATGCCTGAGGCGAAAGGATCTGCGCGAGCGCGCGGCGCAATCCGTACCACCTCGGCGGGTCGCACTCCTCCGGGAGGCAGACGGGAACCTTGCTGTTGGTGAAGGAGATTGCGGATCGATCCGGGTCGGTCCGCTCCGACGAGAATCGCTCCCAGTCGCGGAACGCCGCGGCCACGGCTTCGAAGCTACTGATGACCCAGTGCCCGCCGTTGTGTTCTGCCCATGCGACCGGGCACAAGGCAGCGCGCACTGATCTCCACGCATCGTCGGAACTTCCCCGAGTCGTCGATCCGAAGAGGTCGAAGTCCACCCGCGGGCGCGTTGCGTTCGAATTCATCTCCACCGCGTGACGATAACCAGTTCCACGAGTCCCGAGTCGGGCGCGCCGTCCTGACCGCGCCGTGCTACGACAGGGGAGTCCGGACCGAGATCGAGACCCTGGGGTGACCATGCCTGAGCAGCCGACGCGACCTGAGATCATCGACTCCGACGGGCACGTCATCGAGCCCGACGTGATCTGGAAGGAGTATGCAGAACCGGAGTTCCGCGACATTCTCGGTCATCCGGGTGGCGGCTACGTGCAGGCCACCGGCATTCAGCGCGCGTACCCCGACATGGCGCCCGAGTTCCTCGGAGGCGGTGGCGACGACGATGAGGCCGCGTGGGCGTCGACCGCCGCGGGCGACGCCAACTGGGACGAGGAGTCCAAGTTCAAGATGAGCCGGCCGGGCGGCCACGACCCCGCGGCTCGGCTCGTCGACATGGACGCCGAAGGTATCGACGTCGCTGTCCTCTATCCCACTGCGATGCTGACGTGGATCGAGGAAGCCGACGTCTTCGGTGCCGCGTGCCGTGCGTACAACAACTGGTTGTACGACTACTGCGCGGTGGCGCCGAGTCGCTTGTACCCGGTGGCGCTCGTGCCGCTCCAGGATCCGCAATCGGCCGTCGTCGAGATGGAGCGCGCGCTCGAGCACCTCGACGCGAAGGCGGTGATGATCCGGCCGGCGCCGTACATCGGTGCGCTGAAGCTCAATCATCCCGCGTACGGCCCCTTCTGGGCTGCGGCCGAGGCGCTCGGGTGCCCGATCGGTGTGCATCCGTCGCCCCACGGCGACATGCTGAACGCGTGCCGCCTGCTCGGGCTCGCGGACGGTGTGACGAACCCCACGGAGGGGCTTGCGCTTCGCCAGGGTCTCACGAACGCCCTCGACCTCCAGATGGCGGTCGGGTACTTCACCCTCGGCGGGATCTGCGAGCGTCATCCCGACCTGCGCGTCGCGTTCCTCGAGGGGACGGGTGGCTGGATCGTGCCGATGCTGCAGCGCTTCGATCACCAGTTCGAGATCTTCGGCAGTCCGGATCAGGCGACGCGACCGAGCGAGGTGTTCGCGCGTCAGTGCATGGTGAGCTTCGACCCCGACGAGGTCGCGCTGGCCTTCACCGCCGAGCACCTCGGCGCGGACAAGATCCTCTGGGCGTCCGACTACCCACACCCGGACGCGAAGATCCCGGGCGTCGTGGAAGAGCTCCTCGATGCGGTGAAACCCTTGCCGGACGAGTCGAAGCGTCTGATCCTCGGCGCGACCGCACGGGCGTTCTACAACCTCTGATCGCGTTGCTCACTGCGAAGCGAGCGTTCACTCAGGAACAGGAGAGCCGATGGCGACGTATGTTCTCGTGCACGGCGGCGCGCACGGCGGATGGTGCTACCAGCGCGTCGCCCGCCTCCTGCGGTCCGCGGGGCACGAGGTGTACACGCCCACGATGACCGGACTGGGGGAGCGGTCGCATCTGCTCAGCCCCGGCATCGGCCTCGACCTGCACATCACCGACATCGCGGCGGTGCTCCACTACGAGGATCTCCGCGACGTGATCCTGGTCGGGCACAGCTATGGCGGGATGGTGATCACCGGCGCCGCAGATCGCGCCGCCGAGCGGGTCGGCCGCATCGTGTACCTCGACGCCGCGAACCCGGTGAACGGTCAGTCCCTCGTCGATGTCGCCGGCCCGATCATCGAAGCGACCCGCCCCGCAGGGCAGGTCGTGGACGGCGTGGAGCTGGTGCTGCTGCCGTCGCCCGAGGCGGGCCGGTTCTATGGCGTGACCGATCCGGACGACGTGGCCTGGATGGCGGACCGGTTGACCGGCCACCCGTGGGGCTGCTTCGAGCAGCCGCTCCGCCTCACGAACGAAGCGGACCTGTGGGCGATCCCGCAGTACCACATCGTCTGCACCTCCACGCTGGCCACCCGAGAACCCGAGCTCATGGAGAAGGCGCGCGCGGCGGGTCGACTCTGGGAGATCGACACCGGCCATGACCTCATGATCACCGAGCCCGAGGCGGTGGCCGACGCACTGCTGCAGGTCGCGTCCGACTGACCTGGCGTGTCGACCGGGATAGGGTGCTTGTCCGATGACTCCCCGCGTCGATGTCCCGGCGTCCATCGATCCCCTCGATCTCGTCGACCCCGCGCGGTTCGCACGCAACGGCTACCCGGACGCGGTGTGGACGCGACTGCGGGCCGAGGCGCCCGTGGCGTACTTCGAGCCGCCGGGCTACCAGCCGTTCTGGGCGATCACGAAGCACGCCGACATCGTGGACGTAGCGTCGCAGCCGGTGCGCTTCTCGAACGCGCACGGGCTCATCCTCGGCCACATCGGCGCTCCGGCGCAGCCGACGGAGATGGTCGTCACCCTCGACCCTCCGCGGCACGGACCCCTGCGCCGCGTCGCCATGCCGCGCTTCACGCCACGCGCCATTCGATCGCGCCACGCCGAGATCGAGCGCATCGCAGTCGAGATCCTCGATGAGGTGGCGGCCGCGGGCGACTCGGGCGAGTTCGACTTCGTCGAGCGCATCGCCGCGCCGCTGCCGATCGCGGTGATCTCCTGGATCCTGGGTGTGCCTCGTTCCGACTGGCAGCTGCTGTTCCATTGGACCAACGAGGTGATCGGCAAGGACGATCCGGAGTTCCGCCGCCCCGGCGAGACACCCGGCCAGACCATCAAGCGTGCTCGCGGCGAGATGCACGCCTATCTGGGGGCCCTCATCGAGGAGCGCCGGCGGGATCCAGGCGACGACATCGTCAGCCACCTGGTCAGCGCGGAGATCGACGGCGAGCCGCTCACCGAGGAGCAGCTCCTCATGTATTGCGAGCTGATCGTCGAGGCGGGCAACGAGACCACGCGCAACGCGATCAGCGGGGGTCTGCTCGCCTTCTCCGAGCGCCGCGGCGAGTGGGAGAAGCTGCGTGACCACCCCGAGCTGATGCCCGACGCGGTGGAGGAGATGCTGCGGTGGGTCAGCCCCATCATCCATTTCACGCGGATGGCCACCGAGGACTCCGAGGTGCGCGGGGTGAAGATCGCCGAGGGCGAGCGGGTGGCGATCTTCTTCGCGTCCGCGAACCGGGACGAAGAGGTGTTCGAGGACCCGTTCGCGTTCCGCGTGGACCGCCACCCGAACCCCCACCTCGCGTTCGGCATCGGCGAGCACTTCTGCATGGGCGCGCACCTCGCGCGCCTCGAGATGGAGACGGTCTTCCGGCACCTGCTCACGCGGCTCGAGTCGTTCGAGGTGTCGGGCCCGGCGGAGCGCCTCAACTCGGCCGTCAACGGCGGCATCAAACACCTGCCGCTGCGCTGCCGCCTCACTTGACGATGGGCGAGGAGCTCGCAGGGAAGGTCGCGATCGTCACCGGTGGCGCCAGCGGGATCGGCCGTGCGACCGCCGAGCTGTTCGTGGAGGAAGGCGCGCAGGTCGTCATCGCCGATGTGAACGCCGACCGGGGCGTTGAGGTGGCGGCGGGACTCGGCGCGGCGGCCGCGTTCAAGCGCACCGACGTGTCCGATGCGGACGAAGTCCAGGCGCTCGTGGATTTCGCCGTCGGGCACTTCGGCGGGCTCCACGTGATGTTCAACAACGCCGGGATCGGCAGCGCCTTCACCCGCTTCCTCGACAATGATCTGGCGGACTACGAGCGCGTGATGGCGGTGAACCTCTTCGGTGTCATGGTCGGCAGCCAGCGCTCGGCGCGCCACATGGCGGAGCACGGCGGCGGCTCCATCATCAACACGTCGTCCATCGCGGCGCTCACCGGCGGCGCCGGGCCGATCATGTACCGAGCCGCGAAGGCCGCCGTCATCCAGTTCAGCCGCTCGATCGCGATCGACCTGGCGGACTACGGGATCCGGGTGAACTGCATCGCGCCGGGCCACATCCCCACGGGCATCACGAACTACGACATGGCGGCAGTCATCCGGCACACGCAGCCGCTGCAGCGCCTCGGGTCGTCGGAGGACGTGGCGAACGCGGTCCTGTTCCTGGCGGGCGACCGCTCGGCGCAGATCACGGGGATCGTGGTTCCGGTCGACGGTGGGACCACCGCGGGCCCGCCCGCCAACCAGATGCGGGAGATCCTGAGCAAGCGCACGGGAGGTCCGGATGCCGGCTGACATCGTCGTCCGCGGCGGAACGGTCTTCGACGGGAGCGGCACGCCCGGCCGCGTGGCCGACGTGGCGATCGAGGGCGGTGTGATCCGCGAGGTCGGGGCGAACCTCCGGGGCGAGCGCGAGCTCGACGCGTCGGGTTGCGCGGTCGCACCGGGCTTCATCGACATCCACACCCACTACGACGCGCAGGTGTTCTGGGACCCGGCCCTCCGGCCGACGTCGTACCACGGCGTCACCACCGTCGTCGCCGGCAACTGCGGCTTCACGATCGCGCCCACCCGGCCCGAGCACCACGACGTGATCGTGCGCACGCTCGAGAACGTCGAGGACATGGACGGCGCGTCACTGACCGCGGGCATCGTGTGGGAGTTCCAGACCCACCCTGAGTACATGGGGCTGGTTCACCGCCGCGGCACGGTGCTCAACTTCACCGCGTACATCGGGCACAGCGCGCTGCGGCTCTACGTGATGGGCGACGCGGCGTACGAGCGTGCGGCGACGGCCGACGAGATCGACCAGATGTGCCGTCTCGTCACCGAGGCGATCGACGCGGGGGCGGCCGGGTTCTCGACGAGCTTCGCCTACACGCACCGCGGCATGGACGGGAAGCCGGTTCCCAGCCGCTTCGCCGAGCGCGACGAGGTCGAGGCGCTCTTCCTCACGGTGGGACGGACGGGCAAGGGTGTGGTGCTCGCCACGGCGGGCGAGCAGTGCACGTACGCCGACATGTACGAGTTGCAACCCCGCATCGGGCGGCCGTTCACCTACCCGTTGTTCGCCCTCGCCGACGGCAGGCACCAGCCACAGCTCGACCTGCACGAGGCGGCCCTGGCCCGCGGCGCGCAGGTGTGGCCGCAGGTCACCCCGCGGCCGCTCACCATGCAGTTCACGCTGGCCAGCCCCTTCAGCCTCAACGTGAGCACGGTCTTCGGGGACCTCATGGACAAGGACCGCGACGCCCGCATCGCCGCGTACCGCGATCCCGCCTGGCGGGCCCGGGCCGCCGCCGACCTCGAGCAGGTCCCGATGCGGCCGCGCTGGGAGACCTGCGAGGTCTCCGAGTCGGACCGGTTCCCCGAGCTGGAGGGCCGGGGGGTGGACGAGCTCGCGCGTGAGCGCGGCTGCAGCCCGCTCGACGTGATGTGCGAATTGGCGCTCGAGGAGGACCTCGAGACGCGCTTCCGCATCTACATCGCGAACGACGAACCCCGCAGCGTGAGCCACCTGCTCACCCACGAGCAGGTCGCGCTGGGCCTCTCGGACGCGGGCGCGCACGTCAGCCAGCTCTGCGACGCGCCGCTGGCCACGGACCTGCTCGGCAACTGGGTGCGGGAGCGAGAGGTCATGCCGCTCGAGCGCGCGGTGCGCAAGTTGAGTGGCGAACCGGCCGACATGTTCGGGTTCGCGCGCCGGGGCTACGTACGCGAGGGCTACTGGGCCGACGTGTGCGTGTTCGATCCCCAGACAGTGGGCCCCGGCCCCCTCCGGCGCGTGCGCGACTTCCCGGCAAATGGAGAACGTCTAACCGCGGAAGAGCCGACGGGCGTTCGGCACGTGCTGGTCAACGGCACGCCGATCCGCCTCGATGGCGAGCAGCTCGACGCGCGCGGGCTGCGTCCCGGCATGCAGCCGGAGATCACCTGATCGTGTCGCCGATCTGCGCCGGGCATGTCACCTGACGACCAATTCCGCTACGAGCTGCGTTCGTGGCTGCAGGAGCACCCGCCGCCCGACGTCGACATCGCGGAGACGCGCGAGGAGGCCGAGGCGCTGCGCGAGTGGCAACGGACGCTCCACTCCGGACGCTGGGTCGGGATCCACTGGCCGGTCGAGTACGGCGGGCGCGGCGCGTCGCTGACGCACGTCGCCATCTACAACGAGGAGCTGGCCCGCGCCGACACGCCGCAGATCCTCGGGCGGGCCGGCGTCAGCCTGGTCGGGCCGACCCTGATGGCGCACGGCACGGAGGAGCAGCGCCTGCGGTGGATGCCGAGGATCCTGGGTGCCGACGACATCTGGTGCCAACTCTTCAGCGAGCCCGACGCGGGGAGCGACCTCGCCGCCCTCTCGACGCGCGCGGAGAAGCGTGGCGGCGCGTACCTCGTGAACGGTCAGAAGGTGTGGTCGTCGTACGCGACGTACGCCGACTGGGGCATCGCGCTGGTGCGTACTGACCCGGAGGCGCCCCGGCACAAGGGAATCTCGATGCTGGCGATCCCGATGCACACGAAGGGTGTCGAGGTCCGCCCGCTGCGCCAGATCACCGGCGAGAGCGAGTTCAACGCGATCTTCTTCGATGAGGTAGAGGTGCCGGTCGAAAACCTCATCGGCCCGGAGAACGAGGGGTGGCGGGTGGCGAACACGACACTCGCCAACGAGCGCGGCGCGACGTTCGTGTGGAAGGAACAGGTGTTGCACCAGGCGGCCATCGATCTCCTGTCACAGACGTGTGCACGCCTCGGGCGGCTCGGCGACCCGATCGTGCGCCAGCGGCTCGCGCAAACCTGGATCGAGGTCGAGATCTTTCGCCTGCACAACGCGCGCACGCGAGCCCGCATCGAGCGCGGCGAGGAGATCGGACCCGAGTCGAGCCTCGTGAAGCTGTTCTGGGCGCAGATGAGCCAGCGGCTCTACGAGACCGCCAGCGCGGTTCTGGGACCGGACGCACTCCTCATGCCGGAGGACCAACGCGCGATCGATCGCGGACAGTGGGCGCGCGGCCTCCTATCGACGCGCGCCAACTCCATCATGGGCGGCACGAGCGAGATCCAGCGCAACATCGTCGGTGAGCGTTTGCTCGGCCTGCCGAGGGAGCCGTGAGCCCGACGCGCGGTTCAGCGCACGGTTCGGAAGAAGTCGCGCAGGTCGTCGACGAAGAGCTCGGGCTGCTCCATGGCAGCGAAGTGGCCGCCGCGCGGCATGACGGCCCAGTGCGTCACGTTGTAGCGCTGTTCGACCCACGAGCGCGGGAAGCGCAGCACCTCCTCCTTCGGATAGCGCGCGACGCCGGTGGGAACGCCGATGTACTCCGGTGCTTCCCTCAACACGCCGCTGTGCATGGTCTCCCAGTACAAGCGCGCCGAGGACGTGATCGTCTGCGTCACCCAGTACAACATGACGTTGGTGATCAGCTGGTCGCGGGTGAAGCAGTTCTCGGGGTGGCCGTCGCAGTCGCTCCAGGTGCGGAACTTCTCCACGATCCAGGAGAGCAGCCCGGCCGGCGAGTCGTTGAGCGCCATCCCGAGCGTCTGCGGCTTGGTGCCCTGCACCTGCGCGTAGCCCGCTTCGTCGCGCTGGAACCGCCCCATCGCGGCGAGATCCGCCTGCTCCCCCTCGGTGAGCGGGACCGGGTCCTCGGGAGGGGCAGCGATCGGCATATTGAGGTGAAGGGCCGCGCAGTGCTCCGGGTCGAGCGCGGCGATCCTGGTCGCGACCTGGGCGCCCCAGTCGCCGCCCTGCGCGCCGTAACGCGCGTAGCCCAAGCGAGGCATCAGCTCGATGAACGCCTGGGCGACGCGCCGCACGTCCCAGCCCGGGGTGCGCGGGGGCTCGGAGAAGCCGTAGCCCGGCAGCGAGGGCGCGATCACGTGGAACGCGTCCTCGGCGCGGCCGCCGTGGGCCTCCGGGTCGGTCAGTCGTGGGATGACGTCGAGGAACTCCACGACGGAGCCGGGCCAGCCGTGGGTGATGATCAGCGGAAGGGCGTCCGCGTGACCGGAGCGCGCGTGGACGAAGTGGATCGACTGGCCATCGATGCGGGTGCGAAAGTGTTCGAGCTCGTTGAGCCGTGCCTCCTGTGCTCGCCAGTCGTACTCGGCGCGCCAGTACTCCACGAGCTCGCGCAGGTAATCGATCGGGGTGCCGTACTCCCAGCCGGTCCCCTCGATCTGGTCCGGGAAGCGGGTCCGCGCCAGACGGAGTCGAAGGTCGTCGAGGGTCGCGTCGTCCACGCGAATGTGGAACCTCTCGATCGCTTCCGGCACTGCGCGCTCCCTGAGCGAAGTGTGCCGACACTATCCCCGCGCCCAACCGGGAAGCCGAGAGCAGAAAAGGAGCGTCAATGGGTTCGGTGTTCAACCATGTGGGTCTTTGCGTCACTGACGCGGCGCGGTCGCGGCGGTTCTACGAGGAGGTGCTCGGCTTCGAGTTCTGGTACGAGTTGGAGCCGCCCGACGAGATGGTTGCGAAGCTGATCGACCTCCCCCAACCCCTCGGGGCCAAGGCCGTTTATCTACGCCGGGGCGAGTCGGTCCTCGAGCTGATCTCCTACGCCGATGCTGGCGCGCACGCGTCCGCGCGCCCTCGGGTGATGAACGAGATCGGGCTCACCCACATCTCGGTGTCGGTCGACGACATCGATGCCACGGCGGCGAAAGCGGTGGAGTACGGCGGCAGCGTGCTCGAGCAGACTCACGTCGGCCTCGCGGTGATGATCCGCGATCCGGACGGGCAGTTGCTCGAGCTGCTCCCGATCGGGTACCGCGCCAGCCTTCCCAACTGACGGCTTCCGGGTACGCCGCGATTACGTGAGTCACTGTGTCCGAGAAGAATGTTCCGTGTCTTGGACAGGAGACCGGCTGCGATCCGGCCGGCCGCAAGCGAGGAACCCATCGCCGGCTCTGGGCGCGCCTTGCGCGACATTCTGTGCGCGCCAGGCCGTCGTTCTGTGTGCCAGTGCGCGCGCTGAAGGGAGCCTGGCCTGAGTACTCGAGCCCGCTTCGCGTTCACTTCGCCGACGCAGTGGGGTATGGTGTTGACAAATCCCAACGTGAGTGTTGTATAGTGTCAACATGGACGGGCGGGGCCGACACCCGAAGAAGGAAGTTGAGGCGGCTCTCGAGCGCGCAGACGAAGCAACGTGGACGTGCGAGCGGCGGAGTGGCCATGTGTGGGCCATCATCCGCTGCCCGTTCGGCTGCTGCCAGCTCAGCGTGTCGAGCACCCCCAAGAATCCTGGCAACGAAGCGAAACGCATCCGGCGGAGGGTCGACCGGTGCCCGCAGGGCAAGCGCTGACGACGAAGGAGATCAGAGTGCAGGACTGGAACTTCACGCTCGTACTTGACGGGGACGTGTTGTCGGACAATGACTTGCTCAACGCGCTCTACGACGCGGGCTGCGACGACGCCAGCTTCGGTGAGATCGACGGCGTGTTCTACGCCGAGTTCGATCGAGAGGCCGACGCGTTCGCCCAAGCGATCTTCACCGCGATCCGCGAGATCGAGTCGACAGGCGTCCGAGTCGTCAGCGTCGCGGATCCCGATGAGCTGGTGACCGCGGCGGACATCGCTGAGCTCATTGGCCAGAGCCGTGAGTCGGTGCGTCTCTACATCGCGGGTAGGCGCGGCCCGGGAACCTTCCCCGCTCCGATTTCCCACTTG
Organism: Acidimicrobiia bacterium; assembly: GCA_040880805.1. Classification (NCBI taxonomy): domain Bacteria; kingdom Bacillati; phylum Actinomycetota; class Acidimicrobiia; species Acidimicrobiia bacterium. The sequence goes on from JBBDHW010000060.1 coordinate 29,399, forward strand.
TGGTCGCGGGGACGGTTGTGGCGCTGGCCGGCAGTCGCCGACTGGCTCCGAACCGCCGGGTTCGAGATCGACGAGCCCGAAGGACGCGCCGAAGATTCCGAGGCGGTCGCCGCCATTGTCAATGGCCAACTCGCGATGCGAGAGGCCTGGAGCGTGCTCTCCGATGACGAACAACGTCATCTTCGACACGAGATCAAGCTGACCAGCGACGTGCCAGCGACTATCTGACACACAAGGGCGTGCCGCCCAGAAAACGCGCACAAGATCGCGCACGGGAACACTCAATCGACGCGCACGTAACGGCACGTAGGTCTGACGCGCACGCGAGCTCTTTGGCGTTCAGTGGAGCCAGCGCGTCTACTTGTCCGCGAGGTCTTTGGAGTAGCGAAGGCTGAGCCCCCAAATATCGTCAGTTCGACTCCTGGTGTCGGCTCGCCAGCGGTGCGTCTCGTAGAACGAGCGTGCACGCAGGTTTGCTGCCATGACCCACAACGTGGCGCGCCGATAATCTGCCACTCGGAAGTCGTCGATCGCTGCCACCATCAGTGCTCGACCCAGTCACCGCGGCTCGGCGAACTTGCACAGCTCAATGTTGCGTCGGCGTTGTAGCTCCCGGCCACGCCATTGACACCTGGGAGGGCAGCGGGGTGCTCGAGTTGCGCCGTCCCGGGGACGCGTACTCCGTGGTGCACTTCTGGCGCGGCGAGAACGGCGCGTTCACCTGCTGGTATGTCAACCTCGAAGAGCCGTTCCGTCGCACGCCCATCGGCTTCGATTCCAGTGACCAGGAACTCGACATCGTGGTCCTGCCCGACCGGTCGTGGTTCTTCAAGGACTGGGACCTCCTCGACCAGCACGTCGCGCGCGGCCGCTACAGCCCAGAACTCGTAGCAACGATCCGCGCCGAGGGTCTCCGCATCGGCGCCGAGCTCGACGCAAGAACACACTGGTGGGACGACCAGCACATCCGACATAGCAACCCTCGAGGTCAGCGCGTGAAGACCGGAAGCTTCTCCCAGCCGCGCACGGTCGGGGTGTGGGCCTGCTTGACGTTGTCCCAGTCGACTTCCCAATCGGGCCAGCGGTTCAGCACCTCGTCGAGCGCGACCCGGCCCTCGAGCCGCGCCAGCGCAGCGCCGAGGCAGAAGTGGAGGCCGTAGCCGAAGCTCAGGTGGTGATCGATCGTGCGGTGGATATCGAAGCGGTCGCCGTCTGGGAAGTGGCGGTCGTCCCGATTCGCCGAGCCGTTCAGCAGCAGCATGATGCCGCCTTCGGGCACCGTCTCGCCGTAGTACTCGGCCTCGCGCGCGACCGTGCGCGCTTGAACAGGGGAGGGCGCCTCGTACCGGAGGATCTCCTCGATGGCCTTCGGGATCAGCGAGCGGTCCTCGGCGATCTCGCGGCGCTGGTCGGCGTGCTCGGCCAACAGCTTGCCGGTCCAGCCGACCAGGCGCGTCGTCGTCTCGTTCCCGGCGCCTGCGATCAGCCCCACGTAGGTGAGGACTTCCTCGCGACTCAGCCGTCGGACCGTGCCGGTCTCGTCCTCGAACTCGGCGTTGAGCAGTTTGGTCATCAGGTCGTCGGACGGATGCTCGGCCCGCCATTCGATGTACTCGGCGAACATTGCGAACCCGCCTGCGAGGTACTCGTTGTCGGGGACTTCGCCGTCCTCGGTGATCCGCAGCCCCTCGTCGAGCGCGTCGCGGATCGCCTCCTGGTCCTGCTCGGGGATCCCCAGGAGAGAGCCGATCGTCCGCATCGGCATGATTGCGCCCAGGTCGGTGACGAAGTCGAAGCGGCCGGAGCCGGCGAGCGGATCGAGTGTGCGTGCGCAGAACTCGCGCACCTTCGGCTCGATGTCGTTCATCGCCTTCGGGGTGAACACCCGAGACATCAGGCCCCGGTGCACGTCGTGGATCGGCGGGTCCTCCATGAGGACCATCCCGGAAGGCATCTCCACGTTTGCCAGGATGATCTCGAGCGTCGACCCTTTCCCGGAGCGATACCTCTCCCAGTCGACGAGGCCACGTTCGACTTCGTCGTAACGGCTCAGCGCGTAGAACCCGTACTTCTCGTTGTGGTAGAGCGGCGCCTCCTCGCGCATTCTGCGCCACAGCGGGTGTGGGTCCCGGTCGATCTCGATGTCGAACGGGTCGTAGTAGATGTCGCTGGTCGTCATCGGCCGAACAGGAACTGCGCGACCGGGGCGGCGTCCGGGAACGAGCCGGTGATGCCGGACGCGAGGTAGCCCGCGTCGGAGATGATGGTCTGGCCGTTGATGGCCGCGGCCGCCTCGCTGCAGAGGAACACGAGCGCGTACGCCTGCTCGAGTGGCGTGTGGGGCTCGACGCCCACATCGGCGCGGAAGTCGGCGGCGAAGCCGAGCCACACCTCCGCGTTCGCCTGGGCCAGCGGAGTGTCGGTGGGGCCGGGGCAGATCGCGTTGATCCGGATGCCGCGCTTCAGCATCGGATGGGCCTGGCTGGCGACATAGGCGCACATCGCCTGCTTCATCGACATGTAGTCGGCTTTGCCGTGCTCCTCGACCCACTTGACGGCCGCGTGCCAGTCGCTGATCGCGAGGAGCTCTTTGAGCTCCTCGAGGTTCGCCTCCCACCCGAGGCCCGCGGCGGACGAGATCATGCCGATGGCGCCGCCCCGCGGGATCATGTCGCGCTCGAGCAGCCAGTCGATGAGGTGCCGGTGGCCGATGAAGTTGATGCGCTCGATGCCGGGCGTGCCGTCGGCGACGCCCGCGCAGGAGAACAGCGCGTCGACCGTGCCGCCGCACGCGTCGACGGCGACGTCGATCGAGTCCTTCTCGGCGAGATTGACATGGACGGACTTCACGCCGGGCTGGGTGACCTCGGCATAGTCCATGACCACGACTTCCGCGCCGGCGTCCTGCACGAGTTGCGCGGCGGCAGCGCCCATTCCCGTGGCACCTCCGACGACGAGCGCACGCTTGCCGTCGTACCGGAATGCGTCGAACAGCTTCACCATGATTCACCTTCCCAATTGTCGGTTCACGTCGATTGTCGGATCACGCGACGACACCGCGGACCTTGAGATCCACGATGGTGTCCCAGTCGAGCCCGAGCTCGGCCAGGATGTCATCCCCTTGCTCGTTGAACTCGGGCGCGCGCTCGGGCTTGGCCGGTTGCTCGTCGTACTGCACGGGTGCGGCAACCAGCGTGAACGGTGTGCCGCCCGCGGTGCTGCATTCCTGCAGATAGCCGTTGGCGATGGTCTGCGGATCGTCGGCCGCCTCGAGCGAGTGCTGCACGATCGTCCACTGGCCGACGAACGGCTCGAGCCGCGCTCGCCACTCGGCGACCGTGGCTTCCGCGAAGGCATCCGTGAGGATCGCGACCGCCTCGCGCGCGTTTTCCATCAACGACGCGTGATCGGCGAACCGCGGGTCGGTGGCCAGCTCGGGGCGTCCGATGATCTCGCACAGCGGCGGCCAGTACTTGCCGGCCTGCAAGCAGGTGAGCATGACGTAGCGACCGTCCTTGGTCTGGTAGATCGCGACCAACGGGTTCCGCGACATCTCCTCGTTCGGCGGCGGCCCCCACGCCTGGTCCATCAGCACCGACAGGGCCATGGCCTGGCCCATCGCCCACAGGCCGGTTCCCAGCAGTGAGATGTCGACCGTGGTCGTCTCGCCGGTGCGCTCGCGGTGGAACAACGCGCCCATGATCCCTCCGGCGATCGTCATCGCGCCGAGCGAATCACCGAACCCCGGGCCGGGCGGCATGGGCACCAGGTCGTACTCGGGGCGCATGGTGCCGAGCGCGATCCCGGCGCGCGCCCAGAACGCCAACGAATCGTAGGAGCCCTTGTCGGCGTCGGGTCCGCGTTCGCCCTGTCCCGTGCCGCGCGCGTAGATGATGTTCGGGTTGGCGGCGCGGATCTGCTCCAAGCCGATCTGCAACTTGGCGCGCACGCTCGGCAGCTTGTTGGTCAGGAAGACGTCGGACGTGGCGGCCAGCTTGTAGAGGATGTCGAGTCCGTCAGGCGACGTCAGGTCGAGTGCGAGGCTGCGCTTCCCTCGGTTCGAGTGCTCGAGCAGCGCGTGCACGTCGCCCAAGATCAGCGCCATGCCCGTCGATTCGAGTCCGCGCATCGCGTCGCCGCGCTCGACGTGCTCGATCTTGATGACCTCCGCCCCCCAGTCGGACAGGAGCGCCGAAGCCGCGGGCACGAACGTGTGCTCCGCGACCTCGAGGATGCGCACGCCGTGCAGGATCTGGGTCATCGGTGTCTCCTGGCTGCAGCTTCGAAATCGATTTCGGAACTGGCTAGCGTACGTGCGCGCGAGCCCCGGCGGGCAAGCGTTGGCCGAGCTGGGGAGGGTTGGAATGACGGTCGGTGGCCGTGAGCTCTCGGAGCTCCTCGACGACCCACGCGCCGTGTCCGGCATCGACGTGCTGGTCGACGGCGCGCTCGCGCAGGCGAACGCCGCCGCGGGTGGTGCGCCGTGAGGCCGGCCATGGGACAGCGCGTGGTCGGCCGTCGCGTGCTCGTCGTCGGTGGATCGGCCGGCATCGGCAAGGTCATCGGCGAGTCGTTGTGTGAGGCGGGAGCCCACGTGGCGTTCGCGTCGCGTCGCCACAGCACCTGCCAGGAGATCGCCAAAGCTGCCGGCGGCACCGCGGTCGGCCTGGAATGTGACGTCACCGACGAGGCCCAGTGCCAGCGCGTCGTCGACGAGACCGTCGAACGCCTCGGTGGGCTCGACGACCTGGTCTATTCGGCCGGTGTGATCTCGATTGTGGCCCTCGCCGACGCCGACGCTGATTGGTGGCGACGGACGTTCGAGACCAACGTCATGGGCGCCGCCCTCGTCACGCGCGCAGCCCTCCCGCACCTGCAGCAATCGACCGGTACCGCGGTGTTCCTGTCGTCGGTCTCCAGCATCGGCGCGCCGTGGCCGGGCATCGGCGTGTACACGTCTACCAAGGCAGCACTGAACCGGATGATCGAGACCTGGCGGTCGGAGCACCCGGAGGTCGGCTTCACCCGGATCTTCGTCGGTCCGACCAACGATGCGGGGACCGGGACCCAGATGGATGCGGGCGCGGTGACGCACATGATGCGGTGGGCCGGGCTCGGCGTCCACTCGGGCGCGCTCGCGGAACCGGCTTCGATCGCCGCCGCCGTCGAGCTCGTGCTCAGTGACGAGGCGCGGATCCTCGACGTCACGGTGCAGCCGAAGGACGGCCCACTCCCCTGGGGCGCGTAGCGCGGCGCACTGCCGCAGATCTTCATCTGCTGTCCGCCCTCTCTCTCACGATGTCGCGCGGGCGTTGGGCGAGGTCTTCGCGACGAAGCCCGACTGGCTCGGTGTGCCGGCGGTCGGCTCGGTCGCGCCCGTCGACGGACACTGTCCCTGCGCGCACGGCGAGGCGGCCGTCGGGAGGGTTGCGCCAGCCGGGATCCCGTCGAGTGCGTGGGTCGAGTTGGACTTGTCGAACCAGAGCAGGTTCTTCGGCCAGCGCCCGCTGCTGTAGCGACGGCCCTCGTCGATGTACCACGAAACGTGGGGGACCTCGGTGTTGCTCCCGAGCGACATGCCGCTCGTGTGGGGATCCATCCACATCGGCGCGAAGTCGGCCGGGCCCGGGCTGTATGCCGCATACGGCAGCCCGGTGGTGTGGCCGTATCCCGTGAGGGTGACGAGTGGGCTGCGGGTCGGGTTCGGGGTCGGTGGCGCAGCGAAGAGCCCCTGCTTGAAGGTGCTCGGGATCAGGTTCGGCCCGGCGTTGTGGATGCCGTTGAGGAACCAGTCGATACCGCCGGGCACCGCGCCGCTCGTGGTTCCGCGATTGGTGCCGAAGAACCAGTTGAAGGCACCCCTCGTGGCGACGATGTTGTCAACTTCGTCCGGTAGGTCGAAGTACGGGGGGATGAGGGAGACCCCGAAGGTGTGCTCGGCCTGATCGTCGGGGTAGCCCTGGGCGAGAATCGGGAGGTCGAAGTACCCCGCGCCCGTGACGAACCACTCCGGGAACCACTCCTGCGCGGTGGCCTGCTCCATCAGGGTCCTGGTCATGGCCACGTCGGCGAAGAGCACCACCGTCGTGACGCCCGCGTCCTTCATCCGGGTGGCCATCACCGGCGCCTGCTCCTGCGCGATCGTCGCGTCGCCCAAGGCCCCACCCGAGCCGACATAGGTGTTCGTAGTCGCGAACGTTCCCCCGTACTTGCCGACGGCCTTCTTGAAGCGGGACTCGTCGATGACGTCCTTGATCTCGACGAGACCGAACTTGCGGGGCTTGCCTTTCACGTCGCCGCCGGCGTACTGGGCCTTCTTGCCCACCAGGTTCTTGCCGATCACCTCGGCCGAGCTCGCGGCGGCTGCGTCCGTGTCGTTGCCGCCCCACCGGTACGGGGCCTGGGCGGCCGACTCCTCCGGCGACGCTGCGTAGCTCTCGACGAGCACCTTGGCCTGCGCCATGCTGGCCACCAACGTGTCCAGGCCAAAGCTGTCGAAGTTGATCACCGCGAACGGCTTCTCGGCCAGGATCGCCACCGCGTCGGCACGTTGGGCCGTCTCGTCGGTGCCCGTCGACTCGTAGAGGGTCACGTCGATGTCGCGGCCCCACGTCTCGTAGAACGGCAGCCTCGCGACGAGGTAGTCGTGCACCGCGTCCGCCCACGTGCCCGTCGAGCCGTCGGCCAGGTTCTTCAGCTGCGCGGCGGCCGCCTGCGACGCGCCCCGCGACGGGCTGGGCAGGACTGCCACCAGCTTGATCGAGGTCGCGGTCACGCCTTTGTACGTCGCGCCGCCGTTGTCGTCGCCCTTCTTGAACGGCCGCACGCAAAGCGGGCCGCCACCGACGCTCGACGAGTCCCACTTGCCGTACACGCCGTACTGCGCACCCGTTCGGCACCGCGGGTCGTCCATCGCCGCCTGGGTGCCGATCCCTGTGCCCGGTACGGGCTTGGCTGCGCCGGCAGGCGGCTTCACGACGACCGCGGTGCTCGCCGCGTCACCGTGCCCCGCGCCGACAACTGTGAACGCGGACACCGCGACGGCGATCACAACCACCGACTTCACCACGCGCCCACAACGCTTCTGAGTTCTCATCGTCCCCCCTCAGCTCTCGACGATGACCTTCGCGCTCGCCGCTGTCACCCTGTGTGCACGCGCATTCTGGCACGACTCCTCCGAGTCCGACCGTCGGTGTGCCGACCGTTCCCGGTAGGGTGCGGCCGCTCCCGTCGGGGTGCTTCGGGTTGGTGGACGATGGGAGGACGCCCATGAAGGTCGACGTCCAGCTCTCGCAGTCGGTGATCGGCGCCGCGAAGCGCGCACAGGAGCTGGAGGCGCTCGGCGTCGACGGCGTGTTCACGTTGACGGGCGTTGATGACGAACGTCGCCGTCGCCTTCCCGCGCAGCGCGATGCACCTCGCCAACGCTGCGTACGACCTGCAGTTGCCTTCACAGGGCGGGTTCCGCCTCGGCCTCGGCAGTCAGGTCAAGGCCCACGTGGAGAAGCGCTTCGGCGCGCGCTGGGGCAAGCCCGTCGCCCACATGCGAGAGTGGACGGGCAGAACCCGGGACTGTTCTCCAAGAACCCCGTCGACCAGTTCCACGACAACTGCTGGGTCGCGCCCTTCGTGGAGGACAGCGTGCCCGAGCTGGCGACGCACATCCCGGTCGAGCGCATCCTGTTCGGCTCCGACTGGCCGCACGCCGAGGGAATGGCGCACTCACGCGATTTCTTCAAGAACGTGGAGGAGTTCTCGATCGACGACCGACGCAAGATCATGGTGGAGAACGCGCGCGCGCTCACGCTGCACTCGCGCGGGCACGAACCTTTAGGCTCGCCGAATGCGTGCTGCCGTGCTGAACGACGACCATGAGCTCGTGGTCGCCGACGTCGCCGATCCGTCGCCGGGACCGGGCGAGCTCGTGCTCGAGGTGACCGCCTGCGGGATCTGCGGCTCCGACCTCAAGCTCCGCCCCTCGATGCCCGCCGGCCTCGTGATGGGCCACGAGTTCTGTGGCGTGATCGCCGCCGCGGGCAGCCACACCGATCCGGCGTGGCGCGTGGGTCGACACGTGACGGCACTCCCGATCTTCGGATGCGGCAACTGCCTGGCCTGCCTCGCCGGAGAACCGGCTCACTGCGAGCTCGGGGGGAGTCCGGGCGGGTTTGCCGAGTACGTGCGGGTACACCAGCGCGAGACGGTCGGACTCCCCGAGTCGATCGATCCGGCGCTCGGCGCGCTGGTCGAGCCGCTGGCGGTCGGGCTGCACGCGGTCGAGCGCGCCCAGATCCGATCGGGCGACACGGTGCTCGTCGTCGGTGCGGGACCGGTCGGGCTGTCGGTGCTCGCGTGGGCCGCCCGGAGCGGTGCCCGCGAGCTCGTAGTGTCCGATCCCTCGGCCCCGCGCCGTGAGGCCGCGGAGCAGTTCGGTGCCACCCGCACCGTCGACCCCGAGGCCGAGCCGCTCGAGCCGCGGTACGACGTCGTCATCGAGTGCGTCGGTCTTCCCGGCATGACCGACAGCTGCGTGCGCGCGTCCACACACCACGGCCACGTTGTCATGGTCGGCGTGTGCACCAAACCCGATCCGTACGTGCCCATGGCGGCGCTGATCAAGGAACTCGCGATGGACTTCGTCGTGTACTACACGCGGCGCGAGTTCTTCTCGGTCGTCGACGCGCTCGGCCAGGGCGCGATCGACGCGGCGCCGTTCGTGACCCGGCGCGTCGGGCTCGAAGACGCCAACGACGCGTTCGCCGAGCTCATCGCGGCCAAGGACCAACGCAAGATCCTCGTCCTGCCGTAGGCCCTGAGACCCCGCTCGCTCAGTACGGGTTGCCGTCGGGGTCGAGGTAGTCCTCGGTCGCGACTCGCTCGGACACGAGGCGGTCGTACTCGCCGTCGTCGAGGCCGAGAATTTCCTTGAACACGTACTCGTTGTCTTCGCCCAGCGTCGGCGCGCCACGTTCCCACGCCAACGGGACGCCGCGGAACGCGTGACCCAGGTGGTTGAACGTGCCGACATCCGCGCTGGTGAGTGGCCGGATCCACCCACGGTCGGCGATCTGGCGATCGGACGTGAGCATGGCGTCGTCGGCACACGGCGCGGCCGCGACGCCCGCCTCCTGCAGCGCGTGGAAGGCGGCCTCGGCCGTCACCGTTTCCGTCCACGCGCCGATGGCGTTGTCGAGCTCGTCGTGCGCGGCCTGGCGCCCCACGACGTCGGCGAGGCGCTCGTCCTTCGCGAGGTCGGCGCGCCGGAGCACGCCGGTGAGACCGCGCCACGCATCGTCGTCGGTGACGGTGAGCGCGAGCCAACGGCCGTCGGCGCAGAGGTACACGCCCTGCGGCGCGCGGTGCGGGTCGCGGTTGCCGAAGCGTTGTGGCGTCACGCCGAGCTGCAGGTTCACGAACACGTCGCCGAGCTCGGTCAACACGTTCTCGCTCTGCGCGAGCTCGATCACCTGACCGCGCCCGGTCGAGGCGCGGTAGTGCAGGGCCGCAAGCGTCGCAAACGCACCCGCGGGACCCGTGACGCTGTCCATGTGCTGGGTGGACGGTGACTCCATGAGCGATGTGCCGCGGTGCCCGAGGAGGGCGGCCAGCCCGGTCAGACCGTCGAACTGGCCGCCGAAGCCGGTGTAATGGGCCCAGTCACCGGAGAGGCCGGCCGGCGGGAGCCGCAGGATGATCATGCGCGGGTTCGCCTGCAACAGTTCGGTCTCGTGAATGCCCATCTGGTGCAGCGTCGTCGACTTGAGATTCTCGACGAACACATCGCTCTTCTCGACGAGTCGCATGAACAGCGCGCGCTGTTCGGGAAAGCGCACGTCGAGTGTGCACGACCGCTTGCCGCGCGAGACCGAGTTGTTCATGGCGTGTCGGTTCCACGGCCGATCCTCACGGCCGGGTGCGAGCGGTCCGTACAACCGAGCGAGCGCGCCCAGCGCCATGTTCGGCGCCGGGCGGGGGACGTAGCCCTTGGTGGTGGGCGGGAACACATTGGGGCTCTCCACGCGGATCACCTCCGCGCCGAGGTCGCCGAGGAGCGCGGTGAGGTACGGGCCCGACCACACGGTGGTGAGGTCGAGCACGCGCATGCCGAGAAGCGGTGGCACCGACGGGTCGCGCGCCGCGACCGGCGGCGTCGGCGATTGGACGTCGCCACCGTTTGCGGCCGGTGCGTCGAACTGTCCGAGACGCGGTGCAGTGCGCCGCAGCGCCCAACCCCCTTCTGTGAGCCGGTACGGCGCTCCGGGAAGGAGCACCGGGCCGACCTCCTGGTCGACGGCGTGCACCCAGAACCCTCGAATGCGAGAATCGGCGCTAACAGCTCGGCGGGCTCGTTGACCGGTGTGACCGGCCATCCCGCCTCCTGCGCCGCGGCCGTGACTTCCTCGCGCGTGCGTTCGAGAAGCCATGGGTAGAGGACACCGTCGAGGATTTCTTTCGTCTCTGGTCGCACGAAGGCGTCGGGCCGCGCGAACGCGTCGCGCAGCTCGTCGCTGCCGAGCGCGGTGATCATCTCGCCGAGCTGCTGGGTCGTCATCATCATCGCCACGTAGCCGTCGGCGCAGGGGAACACGCCGAGCGGCAACAGCGTGTCGCTGCTGCTCGGCGCGATCAGGAGCGACGCGACGCGGCCCTGGTACTCCCACCCGAGATAGCGCGAGATCCGGTACGGAGCGGACGCGAGCGCCTCGACGGCCGAACAGTCCACGAGCGCGCCGACGCCGGTCGCACGCGCGCGGAGCACGCTCGCGAGCGCGCCGAGCGCGGCGGTGTGACCGACCGCGGTCTCGCCGAGCGACATCGGCAGCTTGAGCGGGCCGCGCCGGTCGAGACGATCGCACCGCTGAGGGCCTGTGCGACGAGGTCGCTCCATGCGTAGTCGGCATACGGGCCGGTGGATCCAAAGCCCGTGATGGCGACGACCGTGAGCGTGCGCCGACGTGCGAGCAACTCGTCGCGGTCGATGCTCCAGTCGGCGAGGGATCGGACGCCGGGCGCGTCGATCACGACGTCGACGCCGTCGAGCAGCGTCGAGAGCGACGCCGCCGAGTTGCTTGATGCCACCTCGACGACCGCGCTCCGCTTGTTCGTGTGCAGGTGCGTGAACATGCCCGCATCCGCGCGGAGGGGGTCACCGTCGGGCGGCTCCACCTTGACCACGTCGGCCCCGAGGTCGGCGAAGACCTTGCCGCACCATCCTGCTGCAACTCCGGTTCCGAGCTCGACGACCCGCAGATCGCTCAGTGCCTGGCGCACGAAGTCCCGTCCGCGTTCACGCCGCCTCGCCGAACACCACCGGGATGCCGTTCGGCCCGCGGTGTTCGAGGCCGATGATCCGGACCGGCGGCGCGGCGGGATCGATCCGCAGGTTGGGCAGCCGGTCGAGCACTGCGTTCATGGCCACGAACATCTCGGCGCGCGCGACGTGCATGCCCAGGCACACGTGCGGACCACCGGCGAAGCCGAGGTTCGGCTTCGGGGCCCGGTATGGATCGAAGCGATCGGGCTCGTCCCAACGGTCCGGGTCGCGGTTCGCGGCTCCGAGGACCATCTCGACCACCGCTCCCGCGGGGATCTCGACCCCGCACAGCTCGACGTCGTCGACGACGAGCCGGCGGAAGATCGGGTCCGTCGGCTCCCAGCGCATGACTTCGTCGATGGCGCGCCGCAGCAGCTCGCGATCCTCGCGGACGGCGTCGAGCAACAGCGCGTCGTGCAACAGGGCCACGAGCAGGATGCCGAGCTGGCGCCAGGTCGTGCCCGAGCCGGCAGTGAGGATCAGGCGAGCGAAACCGTAGATCTCGTCGTTCGTGAGGAGGTGACGCTCGCCGTCTTCCTCGAGCTCACTCTCGACGAGCAGCGTGATCACGTCGTCCTGGGGATCGGCGCGGCGCGCCTCGATGATGCGTCGCAGCATGGCCGTCGTCCGCTCGTGGGTGGCCATGAGCGACTCGACATCCCGAGCCATTCCTTCGCCGGCACCTTGACGGAAGTCGAGCGCCTCCTCGCGCGTGAGGCCGAAGCTCGACGTGATCGTCTGTAAGGGGATCCGCGCGCAGAGCTCGGCATTCAGCTCCGCGTGCCCTCGTGTCTCGAAGGCCGACACGGCCTCGTCGACGAGCGATGCGATCCACTGGTCGATCCACCACTGCGACCGCTTCGGCGAGAACGCCGGCTGCACGAGTGCCCGGTTGCGGCGGTGCTCGTCTCCGACCATCTCGAGGATGCTGCGGCCGAACATCTGCGTCGTGAGCCCCGCGTAGAACGTCGAGGAGAACACTTCGTTCTGGCGCAGGGCGATGTCGTTGGCTTCGAACGACAGCGCCGAGAAGACGGGTGCCTCCGGCCGGAGGTTCAGTCCACCCGGGCCGAAGCCGAGGAGGTCGCGCACGGAGCCCTCGTGCACCGGTGCCTGCGCGCGGAGTTCGGCAAGGGCCGGATACGGATCCTCCACGAGGACCCCGCCGTCGACGGCCATGACGTGCTTCTCGACGTCGTACAGCTCTTTGAACCGATCGGCCTCTGTCTGCATCGTTCCCCCAAGAACGCGAGTCTCGCTCTTGCAGACGCTAGCTCTGTCCTCACCGGCGCGCGAACTAGAGTCCTTCGACTCCCATGAGCCCGCCCGAGCCTGGCTACACGCCGCCCGACATCTCCCTCCTCGGAGACGAGCACGTCCGCCGCTACGAGGAGACGAACGGCGAGGTCGGCCACGAGTGGAACGGCGCCACGTGCCTGGTGCTCACCGCCGTCGGGCGCAAGACCGGGCAACCGCGGAAGTTCGCGCTGAGACGCGCACGACGCGTGAGATCCCCGTGGTCGTCCTCGAACCCCAGTAGTGCGCAGCCGATGCCGCGCGCTCAGGTGGTGAGGAGCATGCACGTGGCGTACGGTCCGCCGCCCGTCGACACCACGGTCACCTCGTGTTCTGGCACCTGGCGAGGACCGGCTTCTCCGCGCAACTGCGTGCACGCCTCGTGCAGTACCCAGTGGCCGTGCATGCGCCCCGCCGAGAGCTGCCCGCCGTAGGTGTTCAGCGGGAGCTCCCCGTCGAGGCCGATCCGTTGGCCGCCCTCGACGTACGCGCCCGACTCGCCCTCGCCGCAGATCCCGAGGGCCTCGAGCCACACGAGCGTGAGGAACGAGAAGCCGTCGTAGAGCTCGGCGAAGTCGAGGTCGCGTGGCCCGAGCTCGGCGCGACTCCACAGCTCTCTTGCCGCGTCCGCCGATGCCATCCGTGGGTAGTCCGGCCGCCGCAGCCAGCCACCGACAGGGTCCGACACGCGCGCGGCAGCGTGCACGCGGACCGCCGGCTTCGGGCGGTCGGGCGCAGTGTCGGCGGCCGAGACGACGAACGCGCACGCGGCGTCGACCGGGACGTCGCAGTCGTAGAGCCCGAGCGGATCGCTGATCATGCGCGCCGCGAGGTAGTCGTCGATGGTGAGTGGCGCGCGGTAGATCGCGCGCGGGTTCAGCGCCGCGTGCCGTCTCGCGTTGACCGCGACCCAGCCCATCTGCTCGCGCGTCGTGCCGTAGCGGTGCATGTGGCGCTGCGCGTGCATGCCGATCCAGTTGGTGGCCGAGTAGGCGTTCGCCGCGAGCAGCTCGCCGAGGTCGTCCATCATGCGGGGGCCGTCGCGGCCTTCGTCGCGCGTCGCCGTCCCGGCGCTCGGCACATCGCTCCCCATCACGCTGCCGCCGAGCATCGCGACCGAGCGGTACACGAGCACGTGCCGCGCCGCGCCCGACGCCGCGGCGCGGCATGCGTTGTGGACGCCGGCCATCGAACCGCCGACGGAGGATCCTCCTTCGCCGGTCCACGTCGGCTGGAGGCCCAGCGCGGGGATCGCCTCGGCGAGTGGCGTCTCGCCGACCGTCGTGACGCCGTCGATGTCGTCCGGCGTCAGGCCCGCGTCCGCGATCGCCTCACGGGCGGCCTCCACCGTGAGCTCCAGTCCCGAGCGACCGGTCCTGCGGCCGACCCGTGAGATGCCGATGCCCGAGACGATGCACCGGTGCTCCCAGTGATCGTCTGTGCCGCGCGCCGTGGTCACGTCACGATGTGGCTCCGCCGCTGCTCGGGCAGCCGTTGCACGGGTAGTCGGGTGGGACGTCGGCGGCGGGAAGAGTTGTCAGCACGTTGATGGACTTGGACTTGTCGAAGAATGCAGGCGCCTTGGAGGAGAGTTGGCCGCGGAGGAAGCGCTTGCCGCCACTGAGGAACTGATAGACGCCCTTCGAGTCGGGGAGGTTCACCGCGACGGAGGGTCCTGCGGTGTCGGGATCCCACCAGAACAGCGCGACGTCACCGCCCGTCAGGTACTCGTCGTAGGGAAGCTTCGCCACCTTTCCGTAGAAGCGGCCCGCCGAGGCCACCTGTCCCTCGGCCGCGCCGCCGACCGGCGGCCGCGAGAACATCCCGGCCTTGTAGTTCCCCGGGGTCAGTTTCGGGCCCGCCATGTGGATCCCCGCGTAAAGGAGCTCCAGATCGGTGACGACCGCCTGGCTGTACACCCCCGCGTTCGGTCCCCAGTACCACTGGAACGCGACGTCGGACGGTCCTGCCGTCTGACCCTGCACTGGCACCCAGAGCCCGGAGACTCCGAACGCGTGCTTCCACTGGTCCTGGTCGAAGGTGCGGGCCAGCGCGCCAACGTCGACCAACCCGACACCCATCACGATCCACTCGGGGTGGTAGTCGTTCTTGGACGCGGCGGTCGTGAGGGCCGCGGTCATCTGGTAGTCCGATGGCAGCACGAGCACGCTCGTGACACCGGAGTCCTTGAGCTTCGCGACCAGGGTGGGCGCGGCTTCCTGCGCAGCCGTACTCAGCTGGGAGGCATCGAGCGGCGGCGCGTACGTGAGGTCCTGCGCCAGCTTCACGCCGTGCTTCTTCAACTCGTCGAACGCGGGCTGGAAGTCAGGAGCCGTCGCCGCGTCTGACCGCACCGTGCCGAACACTCGCTTCTTCGTTTGCAGCGACGTGTCACCGGCGTGCTCCGCCGGCTTGCCCGCGAGGACCTTGATGATCAACTCGGCGCCGAGCAGCGCATTGGCGGCGAAGTCGAGGCTCAACGGCCAGCGGTACGGGGACTGGGCGATGCTCAGCTTGTTCGGAGCCATACCTCCGAGCGCGAGGATCTTCTGCTTGGCGATCGACGACAGGAAGACCTCATCACCGACGAGGTCGATGACCGCGAACGGCTTCATCGCGGCGATCTTCACTGCGTCGGCGCGATTGGCGGCCTCGTCGGTGCCCGACATCTCCACGACCGAGACGTCGAGCTTGCGGCCCCACTGCTGATAGGTCTTCTCGAAGATCGGCAGCGAATCGCGCAGCGCGGCCTCGACGTTGGAGAACTGGCCGGTGGCGCGATCTTTGATGGGGCTCCGGCCCTCGTTGGTCGTCTGGTCGGGCGCCTTCCGGATGACGACCTTGATCGAGTCCTCGGTCACGCCCTGGTACGTGGACCCGCCGTTGTTCGCGTTCTTCGGCCACGGCTTCACACACGGCAGCCACCCCTGGTACACGAACCTGATCCGTCCGCGCTGCGCGTCACACTGCGGACCGTTGAGCGCAGCCTTGGTCCCGACGCCGTTGTTGACAGCAACGACGCCTGCGTTGGCTGCCGTGAGTGCACTCAGCAGGAGCATGGCGATGAGCGCGCACGCACCTTGGCCGGTGCGCCGTGCCAACGGCCTGGTTGTGTGTGACATGGTGGATCCCCCCATTAGGTGATGATGCTCAGAGCCCGTAGAGCGTGGCGCAGTTCTTCCAGAGGATCTTGGCCTTCTCCTCGTCGCCGAAGGGCGTGAACCACTCGTCGGTGAGTGCTTTGGAGTTCGGCCACGTCGTCTCGGAGTGCGGGTAGTCGCTCGCCCACATGATGTTGTCGATGCCGATGTGCTCGCGTTCGCGCAGCCCGACGGGGTCTTCCATGAAGGTGCCCAAGACCTGACGGCGGAAGTAGTGGCTCGGCGGTTCGGTCAGCTCGCTCTTGGTCCAGAAGCGGTGCCTCTCCCAGAGGTGATCGGAGTAGTACTGGAAAAAGGAGATCCAGCCGATCTGGCCTTCGACCGCAATGAACTTGAGCTCGGGGTAGCGCTGCATGACGAGGCCGTGGATCAGCTCCGACACCGACTCTGCCATCGTGAGCTTGCTCATCACGAGGCCGGTCATGAAGCGGGGCGCGCTGTCGTAGATGCTGGCGGTCGGGGTGCCGGGACGGCGGCCGCCGACGTGCAGACCGATGGGCAGGCCCGTGTTGCGGAACGCCTCCCACATCGGGTTCCACTTCTCGTCGCCGTAGTCGCCCTCGGGCGGGAACAGCGGGATGTACCCGCCGGCGAGGCCGGGCTGCGCGGCGGCGAAGCGGAGCTCTTCGGCGGCGCGCTCCGGCGTGTCGATCGGGATCGCCGCCATCCCGAGGAGCCGTCCCGGCGCGTACGACGCATAGTCGGACAGCCACCGGTTGTACCCGCGCACGCTGTTGAGCCGCAGTGCCGCGTCGGACGACATCAGGGGACCGCCCACGTAGAGCACCTCGGCGTCGACGCCGTCGGTGTCCATGTCCTCGATGCGCGCCGCCGGATCCCACGCTCCCGACCGCTGCTCGTCGAGCTTGCGCACGTTGAGCGAGAACTCCTCGGGCTTCTTCCCGGCGAGATTGTCGAGGGTCATGATCGGCGTCCGTCGTCCTTCGAAGACACGGACGTCACCGTCGTCGGTGTGCTCGACGCGCGGGGCGCGGTCGCGAAACTCGGGGTCGAGGTACTCCTGCCACGCCACGTCGGGCATGGTGACGTGCGAGTCCGACGAGATCAATCTGTACTCCGTCACTGCAATCCTCCGTGTCGAGGCGTCAGGTCACGACGCCGTTGCCCTTCAGCTTCACGATGTCATCCCAGTCGAACCCGAGCTCGAGGAGCAGCAACTCGGTGTGCTCACCCTGCTCGGGCCCGCGGCGCAGCGACGCGGGTTGCTCGTCGAACTGGACCGCGCCGGCGGGTACGCGGAAGTTGCCGCCGTCGTGCTCCACCTCGACGAGGTAGCCGTTGGCCACCACCTGAGGATCCTCGATGACCTCGGGCACCTGTGCGTACGGCGCCCACGGGAACCGGGCGCCCGAGAACGCCTCCCGCCACTCGGCGAGCGTGCGCGACTTGAACAGGGGCTCGAGGATGTCGACCATCTCCGCCGGGTGTTCGAGGATGGCGGCGCCAGTGGTGAAGCGCGGATCTTCGAGCAGGTCCGTCCGGTCGATGGCGCGCGCGAGGTCCGCCCAGTGACGGTCGGGCTGGAGGAGCAGCAGGCTGAGGAATCGGCCGTCCTTCGTCTCGTAGGTGTTGCTCAGCGGATTGGGCGACATGCGCGCGGCCTGGCCGGCCACCGGAGCGGCGGCGAAGTTTCCCTGCAGCGCCGAGAGCACGTCCGACGCGAGCGTCCAGACTGCGGTGGCGAGCAACGACACGTCCACGACCGACGGCTCACCGGACCGCTCGCGTCGGTACAGCGCGCCGGCGATTCCGAACGCGAGCTGCACCGCGCCGTTCCGGTCGCCGAAGCCGCCACGCTGATTGATCGGTCGTTCGACCGAGGGCGGTGTCAGCGTCGCGCCGAGCCCGCCCCGGGCCCAGTAGGCAGTGGCGTCGTAGGCGGGCTGGTCGGCGTCCGGCCCGCGCACGCCGTGGCCGTGCCCGCGGGCGTAGATGATCTTGGGGTTGACCGCCCGGAGGTCGTCGACGCCCAGGCGCAGCTTCGCGAGCGTCGACGGCAGGAAGTTCGTGGTGAACACGTCCGCCGTCTCGACCAGGCGCAACAACAGATCGCGGCCCTCGGCGGAAGCGACGTCGAGGCCGATGCTGCGCTTGCCGCGGTTGTGCATCTCCATCGACTGGTTCACTCCGCTCGCCGAGAGCCGGAGGATGCCCTGGCTCACGAGGCCGCGGTAGCCGTCACCGGTGACCGGATGCTCGATCTTGATGACGTCGGCACCCCAGTCGGCGAGCAGCGCGCCGCACGCGGGCACGAACACGAATTGGGCGAGCTCGACGACACGGACGCCCTCGAAGACGGGCACGGACGGCCCGGCGACGGTCACGGGTTGCCGACCGCCAAGTGCTTCACCTGCTGGAACGACCGGATCCCTTCCACGCCGCGCTCTCGACCGATGCCACTCTGCTTGTAACCGCCGGAAGAGGCGTAGGCGCCGCTGTAGCCGCCGTTGACCTGCACCGCGCCGGCGCGGATTCGCTCCGCGATGCTCGTTGCCAGCGCGAGGTCGCCGCCGAACACCTGCCCCGACAAACCAAAGATCGAATCGTTGGCGATCTCGACCGCGTGGCCGAGGTCGCGGTACCCGAGCACGCACACCACCGGACCGAAGATCTCGTCCTGCGCAGCTGGGTTCGAGTTGTCGGGCACGTCGAGCACGGTCGCTTCGAAGAAGTACCCGCGCGGCTGGTCGGCGGGTCGGCGGCCGCCGGCGGCCACGGTGGCACCGGCCTCGACGGCCGCGGCGACGTAGCGCTCGCAGCGCTCGCGCTGCGCAGCCGAGATCAGTGGCCCGACGACGGTCGACGGGTCGCTCGGGTCGCCGACCTTGAGGTTCGACGCGATCGCGGCCGCCTGGGTGACCACCTCGGACTTGCGTTCCTCGGGAACGAGCATCCGGGTGGGCGCGACGCACGCTTGGCCGGCGTGTGCCGCGAACACGCTGACGCATCCCATCGGCGCACGTTCGACGGCGTCGTCGAGGTACAGCTGGACCGACTTCCCGCCCAGCTCGAGCAGCACGCGCTTCACCGTCGGTGCCGCCTGGGCCATGATCGCCTTCCCCACCGTGGTGGAGCCGGTGAAACTGACGCAGTCGACGGCAGGGTGTGACGACAGCAGCTGACCGCCTTCGACACCGCCTTCGACGACGACGTTGAGGACACCGGCAGGCAGCCCGACCGCCTCGGCCGCCTCTCCGATCACGAGCGTGGCGATCGGTGTGAGCGGGCTCGGCCGCACGATGACGGTGCTGCCCGTCAGCAGCGCAGGGACGAACTTCCACAGCGGCGTCTGCAGCGGGAAGTTGTACGCGGCGATCGCGCTGACGACGCCGATCGGCTCGTAACGCATCATGCTCGCCGTTACCCGGTTGCCCAGAATCATCTCTTCCAACGGGCGTTGCGTGAGCTCGACTTCGGGCATGGTGCGGTAGATCTCGCATGCAGCCCGCAGATGGGCGAGCGGCATCCCGACTTGCGCGCCCAGCATCGACGTCGTGGCTCCGGCCTCGGCGGTGAGGGTCGCGCCCAGCTCCTCGGCGCGGCCGGCGAGGTACTCGCCGAGCGCGAGCACGGCGTCGATGCGCTCCTCGCGCCGGAGCCCGCTCCACACGCCGCGGTCGAACGCGCGGCGGGCGGCCAGGACGGCCTCCTCCATCTGCGCGAGCGACAGCGCCTCGACCTGAGCGATGACCTCTTCGGTGTAGGGGTTGTCGACCGCGAGGGGCGCTCCGTCGCCGGGGACGAAGCGCCCGTCGACGTACGACTGGCGGATGTCGGCAATCTTCGAGGGCAGGTCGTTCGAGCGATCCACTTGTGTTCGCATGCGACCCCGCTAGAACGATAGTCTCGGGTTGGCAGACCGTAGCTCTTCCCCGGCGGGCGTGCCAAGGCAGAGGAGGTGACGGTCGCGGTGCCGACACGTCATGCACGGAACGCGGCGATGAGCGAGAACACCGGCGCGCGGTCCGCCGGGTCGACGCAACGGACGAGGCGCACCGGACGGGCGGGGCCTGGGGAGCAGCCGCGGCAGTGGGAAGTCCGGGCCGCGCTGCGGGCGATGGACCGGGTCGGGGACAACGGCGGTCGAAGCATCGCTCACGACATCGTGGACGCGGCGTGGGATCTCATGCTCACGAGCGAGGTCACTGACTTCACGGTGAAGCAGGTCGCCGAACGCGCGAACGTCGCGTTGCAGACGCTCTACCGACACTTCGGCAGCAAGGACGAGCTGCTCCTCGCCATGTTCGAGGAGGCGATCGACCAGGGGTCGAGGGCCTTCATCGCCGAGAGTGCCCGCTATCAACCCGTGGAACGACTGCATCACCTGGTGACGGCACCGTTTCTGTTCACCTACGACGATCGCGCGCAACGTATCAATCGCTGGCGAGCCCGTGAGCGCCAGCGACTCATCGAGGCGTTTCCCCACGAAGTGGAAGCCGTCGTCGAGCCGTATCGCGCCGCGGTCGTCGACGCGATCGTCGCGGTGTGCGATGCCGGCGACGGTTCGTGCGACGATCCCGAGATGGCGGGGACGATCGTGACGCACCTCGTCCAGACGATGACGCTCGCGGTCCACGGCGGGGGCCTCGTCGCGGACTCCGAGGCACTCGCCGAACGAGTGTGGCGACTCTGCTGGCAGGGGCTCGCCATCCGCTGAGCGTCAGCGGTGTGCGCGACGCATCGAGATCTCGATCAGACGGGCAGCTCGAGCGTCGAGCCCCGAGCGATGGGGGCGAAGGCACGCCGAGCCATCGTTCATCCTGACCGCTCAGTGGGCGGCCGCGGCGTGCTCCCGCAGCGCGGGAACGACGTCGCCAAGGAGCCGGTTGACAACCGGTTGGGGGTCGCCACCCGCGGTGGCCGGGCTGAACACGAAGTGCCGCGCCCCCGCGTCGTGGAACGCCCGCAGCTTCGTCGTCACTTCCTCGACGGTCCCCGCGGCCGCGACGCTGTCGACCATGGGAGCGAAGTCCTGGTTGTAGGTGCCGCCCATCGATCGCGCCGCCTCCTCGCGCGCGGTGTCGCCGTCGGGGTTCACGTTGACGAACACGAACACGTACCACTCGAACGCCGACAGGTTGCGGGCGATCTCGGCGGCCGCTTGCTCGACCGTCTCCACCGAAGCGGCGTAGCGACGCGGCGAGTAGAGATACGGGAACCACCCGTCACCCAACGTCGCGGCGCGCCGCATCGCCGGCTCTTGGCGACCGGCCACGACGATCGGCGGACCACCGGCCTGCACCGGCGCGGGATGGATCCGCACGTCCTGCATCGAGTAGTAGCGGCCCTCGTGGGTGATCTCCTCCGCGGTCCAGAGGCGCCGGATCAACGGGATCATCTCGTCGGCGCGGCGGCCGCGTTCGTTCACCGGCACCTGGCAGGCGCGGAACTCCTGCGGGTACTCGCCGCCGACGCCGACGCCGAGGATCACGCGCCCGTTGGTGGCGCGGTCGAGGTCGGCGATCTGTTTGGCGACGAGCGCCGGTGGGTAGAGCGGCAGGAGCAGGATCGACGTGCCGATCGTCACCCGCTCGGTCAGCGCCGCCAGCCGGGCGAGGCCCATCATCGCCTCGGGGCTCGGGTTGCGCGACGCGACGTGCCCGCCGACCCACAGCGAGTCGACGGCTTCCTCGAGCGCAGTGATCCGGCGCGCGTCGCCGCCACCCACCAGCCCGATGCGCACCTCACCACTGCCGGTCGTCGTCAACGGAGCACCTCCGCTCCTCGGGCGCGCTCGTCAGCGACGCCGGCGCCTCGCCATCGCACCTTATCTAGGTGCTGCTATAGCGTTCGCCGCCGTGCAACACACCGCCGTTCCGACGACGCTCGACGCGGTGCTCGACCCGGAGTGGCTCGGCCAGGCGCTCGACGACATCGGCGGCGGTGACCGCATCGTCAGCGTCGAGGAGGTCGACTCCTCGAAGACCCTCGCGACAAAAGTCCGGTTCCGGCTGACGCTCGAGGGCGCCGACGGTGCGCGGCAGACCCGGGCGTACTGCGTGAAGGCGCACCTCGACGGGTCGCCCGGGGCCGACATCCTGTCGGAAGCCCGCTTCTACGGCGAGCTCGCGCCGCGGCTCGACGTGCGCTCGCCGCGGGCCTACTACACGGCCGTCGACGACGCGGCGCAGCAGGCGATCATCATCATGGACGACGTCGTCGCGAACGGCGGTCGCTTCCTGAACGCGCACACGCCCTACTCGCTCGACACCACCCGCGACACCCTCGGCCAGTTGGCGCGCCTGCACGCGGCGACGTGGGGTTGCGACGACGTCGCCGACCTCGACTGGCTCACCCCGCGCGTCGCGTCCATGGCCGACATGTTCCCCATGGACCAACTCCAGTTGCTCCTCGACGACGGACGCGGGCCCGACATCGCGCCGGAGCTGCGCTCGGCGGAGAACGTCGCGGAAGCGATGCGGCGTACCGGCGCGCACGAAGTGACCTGTGTGATCCACGCCGACCCGCACTCGGGAAACTCGTACCTGGATGGGGACGGCCGAGCGTGTTGGCTCGACTGGCAGATCGTGCAGCGCGGCAACTGGGCGACCGACATCAGCTATCACCTGGCGACGGTCCTCGATATCGAGACTCGACGGGCGCACGAGGCCGAGTTGCTCCGTCACTACCTCGGCGAGCTCGAGTCGCTCGGCGCGCCGGCGCCGACGTTTGACGAGGCGTGGGAGCAGTACACGCTCAGCTTCTCGTACGGCTATTTCCTGTGGGTCATCACGCGGATCAGCTCGCGCGCGGTCGTGCTGGTCCACATCCCGCGCCTCGCTGCGGCGCTCACCGACCACGACACCTTCGGTCGCCTCGGCGTGGTCTGACATGTCAACCGAACAGCACGGGGATCGCGGTGGCGCCGCGCTCGTACATCCCGATGAAACGCGGAGGCTCGGCGTCGGGGTCGAGACGAAGGTTGGGGAGCCGGTCGAGCAGCGCGCCGATCCCCACCGCCATCTCGGCGCGTGCGACGTGCATGCCGATGCAGATGTGCGGGCCGCTGCCGAAGGCGAGCGTCGGTTTGGGAGCGCGACGCACGTCGAATTGCTCCGGCCGAACCCAGCGCGCCGGATCGCGGTTGGCCGCGCCGATGCAGAGATGCAGCACCGCGCCACGCGGGAGCTGCACGCCGTGGAAGTCGACGTCGCGGGTGACCCAGCGCGAGAACATGGGATCCGTCGGCATCCACCGCAGCGACTCCTCGATTGCCGACCGCAGCAGTTGCCGGTCTTCCCTGACCGCAGCGAGCACATCGGGTCGCTGCAAGAGCGCGGTGATCGTGATGCCCATCTGCTTCCACGTGGTGCCCGAGCCCGCCGCGAGCAGGAGCATGGCGAACGAGTAGACCTCCGCGTCGGAGAGGCGATGGGTCACGCCATCGTCGTCGGTGTACTCGGCCTCGACGAGCACGCTGATGAGGTCGTCGCGTGGTTTCTCGCGCCGGGCGGCGACGATGGGCTCGAGCATCTCCACGATCTCCATCGGTCGCTGGAGCGACTCCCGGATGACCAATGCCTGCTCGACCGGCACACCGAAGCTGCCGGTGATGGTGAGCACCGGGATCGCCGCCGCGAAGTCGACGTTGAGCTCGGCGCGACCGTCGTCGACGAACCCGTCGATGAGCAGGTGCACCGTGCGCTCGATCCAGTTCGCGATCCACCACTGGGCCTTCGCCGGCACGAACGACGGCTGGACGAGCGAGCGGTATCGACGGTGCCGGGCACCGCCCATCGACAACATGCTGCTCGTCACGCTGATGTCGTCGGCTTCCGGGCCGGCGGCGTCGGGTGACGACGCGAACACCTCATCGTCGCGGTACGCGGTGTCGCAGCTGGCGAAACTGAACGCGGAGAAGTGCGGTCGGTCGGGAAAGGGGAGACCATGGAACGAGGCTGCGCCGGCGTGGCCCGTCAACTCGTGCACCGTGCCTTCGTGCACCGCGGCGCGCGCTCGCAACTGCGCCCACATCGGATAGGGGTCGTCCGTGTAGTCGCCGCCGGAGTGCGCGTTGTAGCTGCTCCGCAGATCGAAGAGCCGGCGAAGCTGCTCGCGGTCGAGCGTCTGCGTGTCGTCCACCTCGCTCATGTCTTCCGCTCCTGGCGGCTGCGCCGCCGGGCCGCTCGGACCCCGCTCGCTGCTCGCCGGGATACCCGCCTCCGCGCGCTCGCTCATCGCGCCACGTAGCCGCCGTCTACCGGGAGAAGGACACCGGTGATGTTCCCCGAGCGATCGGACGCGAGGAACACCGCGGCCTCCGCGCAGTCCTCGGCGGTGATCGGCCTCCCGAGCGGGTGCATGGAACCGACGTGTTCCGCGATCTGCTCGATGCCGCCGGGAGGTGTCTCCATTCCCCCCGCCGCCGCGAAGTTCGTGTAGGGCATGGCCGCGGGGCAGATCGCGTTCACCCGGATGCCGAACGGTGCGCACTCGATCGCCACGGCTTTCGTGAGCTGGTGCACGCCGCCCTTGGTCGCGCCGTACACGGTGCCGCCCCAGCCCACGAGACCGGCGATGGAACCGGTGTTGACGATCACGCCCCCGTCGCCCTGCTGCTTGAACTGGATGACCGCGTGCTTGCACCCGAGGAACACGCCGCGGAGGTTCACCGCGATCAAGCGATCGAAGTCGTCGACGCTGTGCTCCTCGAAGCTCATCCCGAGTCGCGGGGTCGGGATACCGACGTTGTTGAAGACGACGTCGAGCCGTCCGAAGTGCTCGACCGCGGCGGCGATCATGTCGGCGACCTGATCGTCCTGTGAGACGTCACACTCCTGCGCGACGGCGGTGCCGCCGATCGCCTCGACTTGGCGCACCGTCTCCTTCGCCCAGTCGAGCTGGAGATCCGCGACGACAACGCGCGCGCCTTCCTCGGCGAAGCGCAGTGCCGACGCGCGCCCAACGCCGGATCCCGCCCCGGTGATCACCGCGGACTTGCCTTCGAGCAACATTTCCATTCAGCCCCGCTCTTCCTCGGACGTGAGACTCAGCGCGCCGGTCGGACACGCCTCGATTGCGATGCGGACCGCGTCGATCGCGTCCCCCATCGGGTCGATGACGATCGCCTTCGTCGCTTCGTCGTGCGCGAACGTGCCCGGCGCGTAGACGATGCACATCCCGCTTCCCATGCAGAGCTCGCGATCGACGGCGATCTCCCGGGTGCGCTCCTGGTCAGGCATGGTCGACTCGCAGCAGCCCAGCGTGAATTCCGAGCGGCGGTGTCACGCGGGTGTGAAGACGAGCGGCAGTGGGTCGACGCAGCGGACGACAGCGGTGTTGAGGTAGCCGGGTGTTCGGTTCGGGTCGAGCCAATAGTCGGGGATGCGACGGTGCAGCGCCTCCAACGCGACGCGGAGTTCGAGTCGTGCCAGGTGGGAGCCGAGACACCGGTGGAAGCCGCTCGCGAAGGCGATGTGGCGGTTGTTGGGTCGCGCGAAGTCGACGCTGGTCGGCTCCGGGAACGTGTCGGGGTCCATGTTGGCGGCGGCCCACACGACGCGCATCTCGTCCCCGGCCTTCACCTCGACACCGTCGATCTCGAAGTCGACGGTCGCGTGGCGGCTGCCGGCCACGACGGGTGTGTGTACGCGCATCAGCTCTTCGATCGCCGCCGGAAGCAGCGACGGATCAGCCACGAGGCGGTCACGTTCCGCCGGATGGCGGGCCAGCCAGTCGACCATGCACGAGAGTGACGCCGTGACGGTGTCGAGGCCGGCGAGCACGAGCAAAAACGTGATGTCGATGACGTCCTCGTGCGTCAGGCTGTGCCCGTCGACCTCAGCCGTGAGGAACCCGCCAATCAGGTCGTCCTGCTGCTCGCCGGACGCCTCGCGGCGATCGAGCTCGGCGTCGAGGTACTCGATGAGCTTTGGCCCCGCCGCCGCAAGGTGCTCCTCGTCCGTCGGGCGGATGATGCCGTTCTTCACCCAGAGCAGGAACGGCACGTCGTCGAGCGGCAGGCCGAGCTGGCTCAGGAAGATCTGGCTGGGGAGCGGCTCGCAGAAGGCCGCGAAGAAGTCGACTTCTCCGTCGGCGGCGAACGCGTCGATCAGCCCCTCCGCGAGGTTCCGGATTACCGGTTCGAGGCGGGCGACCTGCTTGGGAGCGAACAGCGGGTCGAGCAGCTTGCGGTACTTGGTGTGTTGCTCTCCGTCGAGCATCAACGGGATCAGCGGCCGGCCGGCGCCCAAGGCCATCGACACGATCGCCACTGCGTCCGGATCAATCGAGTGGACGTCGCGGCGCTTGGTCACCGCGACGACGTCCTCGAAGCGCGTCAGCTCCAAGGCGCCATCGCGCTTGGTGGCCGGTGTGCCATGGTGGATGGCGGCGACCCGCTCGTAGGTGTCGACCACGCCGTCGACGAATGCGCCGTCGCGGCCACCGTCGGCGACTGCACTCGCGGAGTCCGCCATTACGCTGAAACTACACCGTTTCGCTTCGTTGCTCGTCGAGGGGAGCACTTATGCCTTCTGCACGTGATGCGAAAGAGTGGGCCGCCTCGGGTGGTCTCCATGGCATCGGCAACTCGCTGTACACGCCCTTCAGCGGCACCGACGGCGACGACATCGACTTCGCCGCCTACCGCGCGCTGGTTCGGTACTGCGTCGGTGATCTCGGGCACGCCATGCTCTGGCTCACGAGCGGGATCGCCGAGTGGTGGTCACTCACCATCGACGAACGGAAGCAGCTGCTCGAGGTGGCGGTGGAGGAGGCGCGCGCGATCGCGCCGGACACGGTGATCCAGGCGTGCACGAGCGCCACGTCGGCCAAGGACTGTCTCGAGTTGACCGAGCACGCCGAGTCCCACGGCGCCGACATCTGCTACCTGCAGACGCCGCCGATGGAGGTTCACGGGGGAGAGGGCGTGCTCCGCTTCTTCCAGTACGTCGCCGACCGCACCGACATCGCCCTCGGCCTGTTCAACTCGGGGTCGTCGGGCTACGCCCTCACCCCGGAAGAAGTCGCGCAGATCACGAACGAGATCCCGGCGGTGTGCGCGATGAAGGAAGGGATGATGGAACCTTGGCGGAGCAAGGCTGCGCATGCGCTCGCTCCCGAGCTCGTCATCTGGGAGTGCGACACCATCGTGTACAAGGCGGGATGGTTGCAGCAGGGGATCGTCGGGCCCGCGCAACTCGGCACCGCCGGCTACTTCTACGAGACGCCCGAGAAGCCGATGCTCACCAACTACTGGACCATGGTCTGGGAGGGTCGACTCGCCGAAGCCATCGAGTACGCCCAGGAGACGGGCCTCGACCGCATCAGTGAGGAAGTGGGCGGGTGGTTCACCCGCTACCCCGGACGGCCCGACTACTTCACGCACTGGGGCGAAGGGTTCCGGTACGCGGCGTCCGTCATCGGGCTCCCCGTTGGTGACTACCCGCACTCGCGCCCCCCGCAGGGCATCCTGCCCGAGGCCGCCAAGGAGCAGATCCGCAAGGCGTTCGAGAATGCGGGGTTCGCCAAGCAGCTCACCGACGCGTAGCGGCTCGGTGTCGGTGTTTGCGGACGTCCGCGTCCTCGACTTCTCGAACAACTGCGCGGCCGCAATGGCTGCCATGCATCTCGGTGATCTTGGTGCCGAGGTGATCAAGGTCGATCCAGCGGCTCGAGCGCGCGGCCGCGACGAGCCGGGCTATCTGGCCTGGAATCGCAACAAGCGGCGTGTGGCGCTGGATCTGATGACGCCCGCGGATCTCGGTGTCGCAAAGCGCCTGGTTGCCGACGCGGACGTTGCGATGTTCGATGCGGCGCCGGGCGTGCTCGAGTCGCTCGGTCTCGACGGTGTCGCCTTGACGCGGCAGCACGAACGGCTGATCCACGCCTGGGCGCCGCCCTACGGCGAGACGGGCCGCTGGAGCGCGTTGCCCGCGTCACACAACGTGCTCACCGCGCTGACCGGAATATCGTCGGGACAAGCGTCGTATTCCGGCGCGCCCGTCCACCTCGTCGCGCCGCTGGCCTACTACGGCCAGGCCAATTGCATGGCTACCGCGATCGGCGCGGCATTGTTCGAACGCGTTCGCTCGGGACTCGGGCAAAGCGTCGTCGTCAGCGGGCTGCACGGCGCCGCGCAGGTCTTGCCGTCAACACGGTTCGAGCACGAGCAGACTTCGATCTGGAGAGCGCCCCTCGGCGGCGCGCCGAACTACCGCCTGTATCAATGCGCGGACGGTGAATGGTTCTTCCTCGGCGCGCTGTTCGAAGTCCTCTACGTGCGGGCTCTGGAGGCGACCGGCGTGCTCGCCGATGTGTTGTCGGATCCACAGTTCGCCGGCGATCTGAGCGCCGCGTTGGTCGCGCCGGGCGCCCAGGTCACGATGCGAAAGCTCGAAGCGGCGTTTCGCTCGAGGGCGCGCGCGGAGTGGCTCGCAGTTCTCGGTGCGGTCGACGTGCCGTGCGGACCGGTGCGCACACGCGAGGAGTGGTTTGCCGGCGAGACCATCGCCGCGAACGACATGCGCCTCGAACTGGAACATGCGGAGCTCGGCACGGTGGAGATGCCTGGCGTCTCGCTCCGGATGAGTGGGACCCCGGCGGTCACGCCGCGTCTCGCGGAAGACGTCCCGGTGTCACGGGTTGTGCCGCCCCATACGACTGCTGCACGTCAGGGAACGGTGCTTGACGAACCGCCGCTCGCGGGTGTGAAGGTGCTGGATCTCGGCGCCGTGATCGCGGGCGCGTACGCCGGGACCATGTTGGCCTACTTCGGTGCCGATGTCGTGAAGATCGAGACGGCGAACGGGGATCCGTTTCGCTCGTACCGCTCGGGCTTCTGTGTCTACAACCGGGGAAAGCGGGGACTCGTCCTCGACCTGAAGCAACCCGACGCAAAGGAGGTGTTCCTCGAATTGGTCGCGCAGGCTGACGTCGTGCTCGACAACTCTCGACTCGGCGTGCGCGAACGGCTTGGGATCTCGTACGAGAGCTTGCGCGAGGTCAATCCGCGCATCATCTCGCTGTCGATCACTGGTTACGGCACGAACGGTCCACAAGCATCGATGCCCGGCTTTGATCCGCTCCTCCAGGCGCAGAGCGGCTTGATGCAAGCCCAGGGCGGCTACGGGGGCGAACCGGTTTTCCACGGCATCCCGGTGAACGATGTCGGCAGCGCCGCGATGTCGGCGTTCGCCATCGTCGGTGCGCTCTTCGCGCGTGCGCGAACCGGCGTGGGCCAGGACATCCAGACCAGCTTGGCGAGCCAGAGCGTGTTGCTGCAGATCGGCGCGCTCACCTCGTACCCCGGAGCACGCGAGCCGGCAATGGGCGCGCGCGACTGCATCGGTGCCAGCGCGCTCGAGCGCTACTACGAATGTGCCGACGGATGGATCGCCGTCGCGTGCGCCACGGCACCGCGTGCTGCGGCATTGTTCGATGCGCTCGGGTTGCGGGCCGAAGGTGCCGAGGGGGCGCTCGCCGAACCGCGCGAGGGTGGACTTGCGTCTCTGATCGCCGACGCGCTGAAGCCGCTGTCGGTCGACGATGCGCTCATGCGACTCAGTGACGCTGGCGCGTCGGCCGCTCCAGTCGTCACGGTCGACCAGACCTACACGGATGCGTTCCTCGAAGAGCACAACTACTACGACTCTTATGTCGACCCGACCTTCGGCCCCGGGCGCGGTATTGCCGGCTTCGCCAGGTTCGAGCGCACGAAGACGAGGTTTCGACGCGCGGCGCCGACCCTTGGTCAACACAGCATCGACGTGCTGCGCGAGTTCGGTGTCTCGCAAGCGCGCATCGATTCCTTGCTCCGATCGGGGGCTGTCGTCCAGGACATGCCATAGGAACTGCGCTTACGAGCCTGGTGTGATCCCGGTGATGTCGCTGAAGAGGGTGCGGAACGTGTCGCTGAACGTCGTGCGGCACGGACCGGTGATGGAGCGGCGTCGCGTCGGGTCGGCTCTCGCGCCGGCGGGGCTACCCAGTACGGGCTCGACGACGAGCTTCGCGTCGCGCCCGGACCATGCGGCCGCTTCCTGCATCCATTCCTGCACGGTTGTCACGTCATCTCCGCACCAGTTGGTGACGTGCGCAGGGGTGCTCGCCGCCTCCAGGAGCGGTTCGAGCATCCACTTCATGTCGTCGATGTGGATGGGTGAGTGTGGCGTCGGGTCCGACGGTGCGACCATCGCCCGGCCATTCATGACCGCGTCGATGTGCATCGCGGGGAACGAGCCGGGAAGGCCGGTGAGCGTGTTGAGTCGCGTGACGACGATCGGAAGGTCGAATGCCCGCGCGCAGAAGCGAGCAACGCTCTCGAGGCCGAGCTTGCACGCGGGACTCGTCGGCGCGTACGCCGTCGCGCCTCGACCGATCGGGTCGGCTTCGCTGTAGGCCCACCACGGATCGTCATTGGCCGAATAGATGCCCATCCCCGACATGACAAGCGCGGCCCTGGCCTTGCGGCAGTGTTGGAGCACAAAGCCGGCGCCCTCTACGTTGGCGCGGAACGCGTCGTCGAGGTGGACAAGGTCAGCGCGCAGCCAGGCCAGGTGCACGACGTACGTGAAGTCATCAGGCAGGTCACCGAACTCGCCCCCGGCAAGGTCGATCGCGCGCAACGTCACCCCGGCTGCCAACAGCTCCTCGCGCGTCGACTTCGCGCCGGTCGGCGATGGCGTCGCGACCGCGGTGTACGTCTCCTTGGCCCGGATGGCAGAGTCCGCGAAGCGCGCGATGCCCCACACCTCGTTCTCGCCCGCGAGATGGAGCGCGAGCGCGGTGCCAATCGTGCCCGTAACGCCCGTCACGAGGATGCGCTCGCCCGAGATCACAGGTACCGGCGGGTGTAGAAGTCGAAGCGGGCGCGCAGTCGGTCCGGGTCGAGGCCGAAGTCGGCGGCCGTGTAGCGGTGCACGCCGTGCTGATCCTGCGGGTGCTCGTCGAGCCACCGTTGCACGGCCTGCCGCGATCCATCGTCGAACGCGAACCCGAGACCATCGCACAACATGGCAACCGTGCCGACGGGGTCGCCCATCAGCGACGGGTAGTCGACGTCGATGTTGCGGTCTTCCTTGCTGTCGCGATCACGCGTGGCGAGTCCGCGATGCAACGCCAGTTCCTCGATGACCACCCACTCGCGGGCGAAGCGCACGGGGTCGTAGTCGGGTGTGTTGGACTGCCGCATGAAGCCGGTGAGGCTCACTGCGGATGGCAAGACGGCGGCCGGATCGCGATGCGTCCAGATCAGCACGGCATCGGGATATCTGGCGAGCAACGCGTCGAGCGACAGCAGGTGCTTCGGGTACTTGAGCACCCATCGGCCGGGGTTGCGCGATTGCAGGTGCTGCAGCGTGCGGCGATGCGCCTCGTACGCAGCCGCGTAGTCGGCGTCGAGGAACCAGTCGCGGTATGAAGGAATGTCGTAGGACGCCATCCACGCCTGGTTGATGAAGGTCCAGTCGAACAGCCCGTTGCACTGCTCCGGCCGGGTTGCCGACATCGGGTGCCGAACCAGCATCTCCGCGGGCATCTTGTCGATGCCTGCCTGGACCATGGCGATCCGCGGATCGGTGTCGTAGGTCGCCCGCTCCGGCGGCGGCGACGGTGCCGACATCTCCCAGGACCGGGGCGCCCGCACACCCTCGACACACGCAAGGAGCGCGTGGAGGTGCGTCGAGCCGGAGCGCGGCTGACCGACGATGAACACCGGTGCGGCGATCACCTCCTCCGCGATCTCGGGGTACTGCTTGCGGTCGTCGACGAGGGCCAGCCGCTTCGTGAGAATGCCCGTGAGCGTCCCCACGGCGCCGTCTTGTACCGCGCCTTCGACGCGTGCGTCGCGGTTCAACGAGTCGACGAACGCGTCCAGCGCCTCGAGGAACGGCACGTCGCCGAAGTCGTCGAGGCCAGTGGCCGTCGTTGCCTGGTCGAGCAATTCGTCACGGACGATCACGTTCACACTCCACGATGCGCACCCCGGCTATTCACCGCGCAAGTTCTGAAAGTCCAGCTCCGGCAGTGCCTGGTGGCACAGCGCGCCGCCGTCGATCGTCAGCTCGATACCGGTCACGTACTTCGCCTCGTCGGATGCCAGGTAAACCACACCGGCCGCGATGTCGGCCGGCTCCCCGAGGCGCGGGACCATGATGTTCTTCTCGAACGCGGCGCGGTTCACAGGGTTGGCGAGGATCGCGGCCATCCCCGGTGTGCCCGTGTAGATGAACCCGACGATGATCGCGTTCGTGCGGATGTCGTCCTTGCCGTAGTCGGTCGCCATCTGGCGGGTCAACGCGTTGAGCGCGCCTTTCGACGCGTGATACGCGGGCCGGTGGGGGAGCGCGGTCTTCGACGAGCTCGCCGAGATGTTGATGATCGATCCGTTGCCGGCTTTGCGCATCTCCGGGATCGCGTACTTCGATGCCCACACGCTGCCCATCAGCGCGATCCGCAAGATGTTGTCGAAGGTGTCGTTGTCGACGAGGTCGACATGACTGTCGTTTCCGCTCCCGACGTCGTCGGAGATCGCGTTGTTCACGAGCGTCGTCAAGGCGCCGAACCGCTCGACCGTCTGCGCGATGGCGCCCGCGACCTCCTCCTCGATGCCATTGTCCGCGCGGATGTACAGCACCTGGCCGCCCGCTTCCTTCACGCCGGCCTCCACCTCGTGGCCGTTCGCTTGGTTCCGGCCCGTGAACGCGACCGCGGCGCCTTCAGCGGCGAGCATCTCCACCACCCCCCGGCCGATGCCCCGAGTGCCACCGGTCACCAGCGCGACCTTGCCGTTGAGCCGCATACTCACCCTTTCGCCCCTTCGAAGGTCGTCCACTCTGTTCGTCAGGACCTTTGCACTCCGGGCAGCGTCGAGCAACGCGCGAGCCTGCCGAGGGTCTGGGTACGCTCTCGGCCGATGCCGTCGACGTCCGTGTTCGGGCGCGAGCTCGAGTTGGATCGGATCGCCGCCTTTGTGCGGGCGGTCCCCGACGGTCCAGCCGCATTGCTCATCGAAGGCGAGGCGGGGGCCGGGAAGACCGCGCTCTGGGAAGCGGCACTGGCGTGTGGTGGGACCGAGACGGGGATCGTCTCGTGCCGTCCGGTCCAGTCGGAGGCGACGTTGTCCTACGCAGGGTTGGGCGATCTGATCGGTGGTGCGATCGACGAGCTCGCCGCTGGGCTACCGGCACCCCAACGACGCGCGCTCGACGTCGCTCTTCGCCTCGAGGTCGGATCCGCGCGCGCAGCCGACCACCGCGCGGTCGGTGCCGCCACGCTCTCGCTGCTCGCAGCCCGGTCCCGCGCGGAGCCCATGCTCATCGCGATCGACGATCTGCAATGGCTCGACCGTCCCTCGGCGCGGGCGATCGGCTTCGCGTTCCGGCGGCTCTCGGACGAGCCGATACGGCTGGTCATGACCGCGCGGCCCGAGTCGACGACGACGATTGCGTCGGAACATGGAGATCTCCTGCGCGATCGTCGCGTCGAACGTCTCCGTCTCGCGCCGCTCAGCGTCGGGGCCATCGAACGCGTCCTCCGTGAGCGACTCGACCTCACGCTGCCGCGCACGGCACTCGTCCACCTGCGCGACACCGCACGCGGCAATCCGTTGTTCGCGCTGGAGGTCGGTCGGGCACTGGCCGATGCCGGAGCGCTTCCCGGGCCTGGCCAGCCCTTGCCGATCACGGGCGACTTGCATGAGCTGCTCGTGCAGCGGCTGCGTCGTCTGTCGTCAGACGTGCGCGACGCGCTCCTCCTGACAGCACTGCTCGCACATCCGATCGAAGACACACTCGCGCGAGCGTTCGGCAACGGGTGGGACGTCGCGATCGATCGCGGGCGTCAAGCCGGAGTCGTCGAGGCCACGACCGGCACGGTGCGCTTCGTCCATCCCCTCTTCGCGACGGTCGTTGCGAGCGAAGCGACCGAGCGCGAGCGACGAGACGCGCATCGCCGATTGGCGGATGCATGCAACGGTGGTGAGGAGCGGGCGCGTCACTTCGCCCTGGCCGCGAAGGGCCCCGACGAACGCGTGGCGATGGCATTGGAGGACGCGGCGGCGCAGGCGACGAGACGGGGCGCTCCCGACGCCGCCGCGGAGCTCGCCGAGCTCGCGCGATCGTTGACGCCCGACGGTCGTCCGCACGACGTCTTCCGCCGCTGCACGATCGCGGGTCAGGCCCGGTTCGCGGCGGGAGACTCCGTGCGCGC
The DNA here is from genome assembly GCA_040880805.1 of Acidimicrobiia bacterium. Lineage (NCBI taxonomy): Bacteria > Bacillati > Actinomycetota > Acidimicrobiia > Acidimicrobiia bacterium. Next base: position 63,341 of record JBBDHW010000060.1, read on the forward strand.
GCTCGAGCATCTTGTCGAGGCCGAAAGTGTCGCGGCCCCGGGATCTGAACGAGGTGGCGCGCGGTGGCGGCTGGCCCGGGTGCGATACCACCATGACAACATCGCCGCGTCGCGGGAGATCCTGGAGCAGGCGCGCCTCGAAGCTGGCGACGATCCGGCGTTGTGCGCGGCGATCGATCACGACCTGGCCTACACCTGCTTCGCAATGGGTGATGTGCGCGCGACGCGGCGCCACGCGATGTCGGCCGCCGACCTCGCGGCGCGCGCCGGCCCGGAGCAGATCCTCGCGGGTGCGATCGCGCAGGTCGCCGTGGCCGACTTCATGCTCGGCGACGGTGTGCGCACCGACCTGATGGATCGCGCCCGCGCGCTCGAGGACTGGGATGAGCCGCGTCCGGCTTTGCTCCGACCGAGCGTTGCCGTCGCTCACGTCTACTCGTGGGCGGACCGCATCGACGAAGCCCGCATCCTTCTCGGTACGTCGGAGCGCGAGCTGCTCGAGCGCGGCGACGAGGGGGCGATGCCCTTCCTCTGGTACCACGTCGCCGAGATCGACTGCTGGACCGGGCAATGGGAGCGCGGGCTGGCGCGTGCGGTCGACGCCGATCGGCTGGCCATCCAGACCAGCCAGGAGGGCATTCGCACCATGACGTGCTACGCCGCCGCGCTCCTCGCGGCGCACCTGGGGCGCACCGACGACGCTCGCACCTATGTCGACCAAGGGGTGGGTGTGGGCACGGCGACCGGTCACGCGCTCGGAGCCGCGTTGAACCTCGGAGTGCTCGGATTTCTCGAGCTGTCGCTCGGTCGTCCCGACCACGCTGACGCGATCTTCCAGCCCCTCGTCGAACGCGCGAGATCGAATGGGTTCGACGAGCCGGGTACGGCCTGGTGGGTTGCCGACGTCATCGAGACCGCGATCCTCCTCGGTGACCACGATCGCGCGACGGCACTGACCGAGTGGGTGGACGCGCGCGCTCGTGCCATCGACCGTCCCACCGGTCTGGCGGTGGCCGGCAGAAGCCGAGCGCTGCTCGCCGCCACGCGCGGACACGTCGACGAAGCGCTGGGGGCGTGCGACGTTGCCATGACCGAGCACGACCGTGTCCGGATCCCGTTCCCGCGTGGTCGGACGCTGTTGGTGAAGGGTCAGATCGCGCGCCGCGCTCGGAAGTGGGGTGTCGCGCGGGAGGCACTCGCCGAGGCATTGACGGTGTTCGAGCAGTTGGGTGCCGTGCTGTGGGCCACGCGCGCTCGCGACGAGCTTGCCCGCATCGGGGGACGCCGGGCCGCGCCGGGTGACCTCACCGAGAGCGAACGCCAGATCGCCGACCTCGTGGCGGAAGGGCACTCCAACCGCGAGGTCGCCGAGATCCTGTTCCTGTCGCCGAGGACCGTGTCGGCGAACCTCGCGCGGATCTACCCCAAGCTCGGCGTCACGTCGCGCACGGAGATGGCGGCCCGCCTCCGCAGCAGCCAGTCACCCGGCGACTGAGGCGCACCGGTCGCGATAAACACCGTCGTTTGGCGCTATGACGCGCTGTCCGACTTCCGTACCGTCCGGCAGGGGACGAGTGACGGAGGACGTGCGTGCCGGTGTTCGTGGTGGAGCGGTTCCTTCCCGCGCTGACGCCCGAAGGGGTGTGGG
>JBBDHW010000061.1 GCA_040880805.1 Acidimicrobiia bacterium
CTCACGCGCGCGCGCGACTGCCGCAGCATCGGGCCCGGTCGCGACGAACGCGTTGACATGCAGCATCACGTCGGAGCGTGAGCGGCCGGTGCGCGCCGCGCCGCGCGCGAGGTTAGGCAGCGTCACCTCGCGCAGGAACGCGGGCGCGCTGTTGGTGGGATGCGTCGCGAGCCCGGCGGCGAGCTCGCCGGCGAGCGCGGTCATCGCCGGCCCGATGCCGGCGAGGTGGACCGGCACATCGGGATGAGCGAGCGGCGGCGGCTTCATGTAGTCCTGCATGCGGGTGAAGCGGTACTGCTCGCCCAAGTAGCTGAGGGGAGTCCCGTCCTGCCAGCACTCGAAGATCGCGCGCAACGACTGCACGTACTCGCGCATGCGCGGCGCCGGCGCGGTCCACGGCATGCTGTAACGGTCGACGACGATCGACTTCAGCAGCGGCCCCAGGCCGAGCTCGAAGCGCCCGCCGTACGCGGCGCGTAGGTCCCACGTCGCGACGGCAACGATCATCGGGCTGCGCGCGAACGCGATCAACCCGCTCGTGCGCACTCGGAGCTGCGAGGTCGCGGCCAGCGCGGTCGCCGCCACGAGAAACCCGTCGTGGACGGCATCCGGCACCGTCACGCCGTCGAAACCCAGTGCCTCGACTCGACGCGCTTGCTCGGCCACGTCGGCGAGCGGCAGGTGGATGTCGACGCCGGTCCAGACCTCATGGAACATCGGTCGCACTCCCGTCGGCCGACCGATCAACGGTCGGTGTTCGATCAACACGGGCATTCTCGCGTCACCGTCGCCACGATGGCGCCGCCGCCCGAAACCATTGCCGTCCGGCCCGGATCGGCTCCTTGATCGTCGTATGCATGAGCGGCGCTGATAGCGTCGCTGTCGTGGCGTTGATCTCTCACTACTGAGTCCGCGGGCCTCCTCGTTCGACTGTGCCCGGACCGTGTTTCACCGGTTCGGCAGCAGCTTGGGCGGCTCGCGCCGCTCTTGGTCCTTAGTCGGATGAGGTGACGTGATGCGTGATGGTATTGTGAGGCGTCGTGTCGCGAGTGGGGCTCCGCGGGCCGCTACCGGTGCGGGTGGCGATGTGCCACTCGATGTCCGGGGGGTGACGAAGACTTTCCATCGGAGTCGCTTCGCGATCGGTGGTCGCAGGAGGTCGCGCGGTCGCTCGCACGTCGCGGTGCGAGACGTGTCGTTCCGGATGAGGTTGGGTGAGATCTACGGCGTGATCGGCGCGAACGGGTCGGGCAAGTCGACCATGATCCGGATCTTGAGCACTCTGTTACTCCCCGACGATGGCGATGTTCGGGTTTTTGGCCGAGACGCCATTCGGGATCCGTTGCCGGTGAGGCCGCCGAACGTGTTTCCAAACGACCGCGACGCTGACCCAGACCGACGACTCCGGCTGACCGTGCGAGCCTCAGCCGGCAGCGAGCAGATGAACGCTGTTGAGATCTGAGATGTCGTCGGGCTGCGTGGGCGATGCAACACGCCGTCGTCAGCTGAGCTTCGGGCCTGACCGCGAACACCGGAGTGTCCCGGAACGCGCAACTGTCGGGCCCGATCGGGAGGAGCGGCCGGACACGCGACATGTGCGCTGATCAGGCACGATGTTGTCGGAACGACAAGGCCGGTGGAAGTGATGAGACAGCTCTCAAACCCTCGCGACCCACTCGAGGGCTGACTCACACGCTGTCTGAGACGAACCGATCGACGGTCTGGACGGCGTCCCCCTAACGGTGCTTACGTGTGTGTTCAACGGTTCTGGGCCGAGGGGAGCATGTCATGACGACCGTTGAGCTGGACATGGGCAAACTCGAGGCGTTCGGCGGGCAGATGGTGGGCTTCCTCAACGGCGGTGCGGCAGCACTGGGGCTGAGCATCGGCCATCAGACAGGCCTGTTCGACGCGATGGCCGAGCTCCCACCGGCGACATCAGACGAGATCGCCGAAGCCGCCGGTCTCAACGAGCGCTACGTGCGGGAGTGGCTGGGAGCGATGGTCACCGCAGGTGTGGTCGAGTACGACAGCGGCCGCGGGGCATACGTGCTGCCACCCGAGCACGCGGCACTCACGACTCGAGCGGCAGGACCCAACAACTACGCGTGCTTCATGCAGTTCATTCCGATGGCCGGTGCAGTGGAAGCCGAAGTCATCGACAAGTTCCGCCACGGCGGCGGCGTCCCCTACTCCTCGTACACGCGTTTTCACGAAGCAATGGCCGACCTCTCCGGCGCGATCTTCGACGCGAATCTCGTGAGTTCGACACTGCCGTTAGTGCCCGGCATCGTCGAGCGGCTGGAAACAGGCATCGACGTGGCCGACATCGGCACAGGTTCCGGGCACGCAATCAACGTGATGGCGAAGGCATTCCCGAAATCGCGCTTCGTCGGGTTCGACTTCTCCGAAGAAGCGGTCGAGCGAGGTCGCACCGAAGCCGCGGCGTGGGGGCTCACCAACGCCTCCTTCGAGGCGAAGGACGTCGCGGCGCTCGACGACTCACTCCAGTTCGACTTCATCACAACATTCGACGCCATCCACGACCAGGCGAAACCGCGGGAGGTCGTGGAGGGAATTCACCGCATGTTGAAGCCAGGCGGATACTGGCTCTGCGTCGACGTCCAGGCCTCCAGCCACGTCGGCGAGAACGTCGAACACCCCATGGGCGCGTTCATGTACACCATCAGCTGCATGCACTGCATGACCGTGTCGCTCGCCTACGACGGCGAAGGCCTCGGCGCGATGTGGGGTGTACAGAAAGCGCGGGAGATCTTCACCGACGCAGGATTCGGCCCAATCAACATCCATACCCTGCCCGGCGACCCGATGAACAACTACTACGTCTGTGAGAAGAGCGCCTGAGCGGCCGAACCGGTTATCTACCCCCCGGGCCCTGAACCGCTCGCGTCGGGTATGCGTGCCGGCTCCGGGCCGCGGGTGAAGGAGTCGCGCTCCTCGTGATGCTCGACACCGGCGCCCCCGCGCCCCGCCGCGGGAAGCGTGTACAGCGCCTCGCCGGCCGCGCCCGGGCGCGCGGCCCGCGTGGCGTCGAAGCCGCACCGGCTGACCGCTCCTCGCCGTTGGGCGTTGACGACTGCCGGGCTGCTCCCGCGTCCCGGCTACCACCAGTACGACCCTCTTCCTCCGGCTCAGCGGGCACATGGCGCGCGACTACCAGCCGGCATCGACCTTTGACGGTCCGATGCTGCTCGTGCGCGGCGACCAGGGCGAGGACACGTCGCGCGACCTGGGCTGGTCGAGCCTCGTGACCGGCCCGATCACGGCCGTCGACGTGCGCGGCGACCACAACCGCATCCTGCGCAAGCCGGCGGTCGATCGCGTGGGCCACATTGTGCGGGCCGCGCTTCGCTGACAGGCGCGCGCCACGTCCGGCGTCGGTCAGTCGGACCAGGGTTCCTGATCCCAAGCCCGGTCGAGGCCCCTCATCCCGCCGCCCATGGGGAAGAACTGGCGCTGGGCGTAGGCCTCGCGCGCGTGGCCGTGACCGAGCTCGTCCAGGAACGCACGTTTGAAGTTCTGGGTGAACAGCTGCCGCGTGTAGCGCAGCACGAGCGGCGGACGCTTCGCGAGCTCGCGCGCCACCTCCCACGCGCGGTCGAGGAGCTTGTCCTTGGGCAGCACTTCGGCGACGGCGCCCCACTCCATCGCCTCGTGCGCGCTCAGCTTCTTGCCCATGAGCAGCATGGAGCGCGCCCGGTTCGGCCCGACGAGCAGGGGCCACATGACGGCCTGGCCGTCGCCCGGCACCAGGCCACGGGGGAAGTGCGCGAGGTCCTGGAAGTAGGCCGTCTCGGAGGCCAGCACGATGTCGGCCAGCAGCGGAACCTCGGAGTGGATGCTGCACGGGCCGTTGACCGCGCTGATGATCGGCACGTCGACGGCGAGCACATTCTCTATGAGCATGCGGCCGTACCACGCCTTCTCATCGAGCTGCGTAAGCCCCTCCTGGCCCTCCATCGCCAGGTAGACGGGCTTGACCGTGCTGCCACCGGGAGCCGCGCCCCAATTCGCGTTGTAGTTCTCGCCGGTCCCGGTATGGATCAGGACCTTGATCTCACGGTCGCCCGCGATGTCAGCGAACGCGTCGGACATGGCGTCATGCGCGTCCCAGCTCCACACGAGACTGTCGCCGTTGGTGTGGCATTGCATGAAGAGGATGCCCTCTTCGCTCAGCTCGAACGTGTAGTTCGCGTACCGGTCCTTGTACTCCGAGTACCTCGTGCGCTTAGCCACTGCTCGGCATCCAGTTGACGTCGCGATGGCGCGGGTCAGGCGAGACCGGTGGCGATGGTCTTGGTCTCCAGGTACTGCTGGAAGCCCTCGATCCCGTTCTGACGACCCACGCCGCTCGCCTTGTAGCCACCAAAGGGCGCATCGGCGCCATAGGAGATCCCGCCATTGATGCTGATGGTGCCGGCCCGCAGCCGGCGTCCGACCGCCGTCGCCCGCTCGACCGAACCCGACGTGACGTAGCCGCCGAGGCCGTACTGGTTGTCGTTCGCAATGCGCACGGCGTCGTTGTCGTCGTCGAACGGGATGACGACGAGCACAGGGCCGAAGATCTCCTCGCGGGCGATCGTCATCGCGTTGTCGACGTCGGCGAAGAGCGTCGGCTCCACGAAGTAGCCCTTCTCGAACTGCGCGGGACGGCCACCACCGACGACGACGCGGGCACCTTCCTCTTTGCCCTTCTCGACGTACGAGAGCACGCGATCGCGCTGCTTGGCGCTGACCTGCGGGCCCTGCAGCATCCCCGCGTCCGTCGGGTCGCCGTACGGGAAGTTTGCGAAGCCCGGCGTGGCGATCTCGATGGCTTCGTCGTACCGCGAGCGGGGAACGAGGAGTCGCGTCGGCATCACACATCCCTGTCCGCCGTGCACGCACACAGTGGCGACGCTCGACATCTTGGCCTCGAGGTCGGCGTCGTCGAGCACGATGTCGGCGGACTTGCCGCCCAGCTCGAGGAACAGCCGCTTCATCGTGGCCGAACCCTTCTCGAAGATGCGGCGACCGGTCGCCGTCGAACCCGTGAACGAGATGAGATCGACGAGCGGGCTCACCACCAGTTCCTCACCGACCATGTGGTCGGACGAGGTCACCACGTTGAAGACGCCGGCGGGGATGTCGGTCTGCTCTGCGACGAGGCGGCCGATACGCGTCGCGTTCCACGGCGTGTCCGGCGCGGGTTTCAGGATCATCGTGTTGCCGGTGGCGAGCGCCTGACCGATCTTCTGGATCGACACCTCGAAGGGGTAGTTCCACGGAACGATCGCTCCCACGACGCCGGCGGCTTCCTTCACGACCTTGCGCGCGGCACGCCCACCGAACGCGTGACCCTCTTCGAGGTCGCGCTCCCACTCGAACGTGTCGATGGTCCGCGCCGGCCAGGTGAGGCCGTCTTCGAGCGGAGCGTCGAGCTGCGCACCGTAGGTGAGCATGATCGGCGTGCCGACCTCGGCGACGAGTTCGGCGCGCAACGCCTCCTTCTCGCCCTCGATGGCGGCCTGCAGCTGCTCGAGGCAGCGCTTGCGGAACGCGCGGTTCGTCGACCAGTCGGTCTCGTCGAACGCGCGGCGGGCCGCGGCGATGGCGAGCCGCACATCGTCGACGGCCGCGTCGGCCACGTCGCCGAGCACGTCCTCGGTGGCGGGGTTGACATTGTCGAACCGCTTACCGGACGCCGCTTCCACCAACTCGCCGTCGATGAGCATGCGCATCTCGCCGTGGACGGTGCCCGGGCGGTCGGTTTCGATCGTGGCCATGTCGGAACTCGTTCCTGTTCGTGGGTCGGACCAAGCGATCGCAGATCCGCGGAGCGAGATTATTCGCTCGGAAGCAGGAGGCATCCGCCGGCAGCGGCTCAGTTTGAGAAGGGAAGGGGACGCCTTCGAACATCCCTTCGGTGTATGCGACAAGGGCTCCAAGGGACGCTTCGGGCGTGTCGTGCGGTTCGTCCGTGATGGACCGATAAGTGTCATACCCCCATGCTTGACTCATCTTGTGTTCGACGTGAGAGATCATCTCGACGGCTTGCGGTGCCGGGAGACCTCGTGGCTGCTGGAGCGCCGCGAGGAACTGGTGCGCGAGCAGCGCCGCCTGCGCGTCGAGGAACTCGCCGTGACCCGCGTGCTCGACGAGCGCGGCAAAACCGACGACACGCTCGCGGCTCGCGACGGCGTCTCGGTACGGGCGATGCGCGAGACGATTGAGACCGCACGGGCGCTGGAATCCCTGCCGTGCGTCGCGGCCGCGGCGCACGCCGGAGCGCTCAGCGACGAGCAGCTCGGCCACGTCGCCCAACTCGCCGACGCCGAAAGTGACGCCGAGTGGGCCCACCGCGCACCGCGCGTCGCTCCCGTCGATCTGGCGCGGATGGTGCGCAGCGCCGCCAAGCCGACGACCGAAGACGGACGCGCCCGCCAAGAGGCGCGCAGCCTGCGCATGTGGTGGTCGCCCGACAAGGGAATGCTCAACCTTCGCGGCGCGCGAGCGGATCTCGACGGCGCCCGCTTCGAAGCCACCATCAACCGCATGATCGAAGCCATGACGCCGCCGCCGGGTCAACCCTGGGACAGCCACGACCACCGAGCCGCCGACGCGCCGAACCCGTCCTCCTCGACGACGACGGCATCCCGATAGCAAATCGGAACCCGATTCCCCGGCCTCTCGACCAAACTCGCCCGCGCGATCCTGCTACGCGACGGCCACTGCCGCTTTGGCACCTGCGACTCCCGCCACAGCCTCGAGATCCACCACCTCGTTCCCCGCTCCTGGGGCGGCAGCGACGAACCCTCCAACCTCGCCGCCGTCTGCAAAGCCCACAAGCATCACCAGATGCTCATCCCCAACGGCGCACGAGCGCTCGTCGGCAACCCCGACCAACCCGACGGGCTCCGCGTCGTCGCCTACCACGACCTCACCCACAACCAAGCCCGCCACTACGGACTTCCCCCACCCCCACGAGCGGGCCCATGAATACCTCGCCTCGTTCTCGGCTCGAAGGGTCGCGAGAAAAGTTGCGAGGTCTATTCGCTCCGGAGCAGGAAACATCCTCCGGGAGTTCCGCCCCCGGTGCTCACCACCGCGAGGTGCGCGCCCCGCACCTGGCGATCCCCGGCTTCGCCCCGGAGTTGTACTGCCGCCTCGTGCACGAAACCGTACCCATGGGTGCGGCCGGCCGAGAGCTGGCCGCCGTGCGGGTTGAGCGGTAGCTCGCCGTCGAGCGCGATTCGCGCGCCGCCGTCGACGAAGTCCTTGCCTTCGCCGGTCGCGCAGAATCCGAGCGCTTCGATCCACGAGAGACAGTTGAACGTGAACCCGTCGTACAGCAGCGCGACGTCGACGTCGGCCCGTTTGGCATTGGTACGGCTCCAGAGGTGCGCAGCCGGGCCGGCCAGCATCGGTTCATGTTCGAGCGTGCCCTGGTCCCACGAAACCGCCTCGGTGATCTGGGTACCTACCGCCTCGACGAGTACGGGTGGCTTCGCGAGATCGCGCGCGGCGTCGACGGCAGACACCACGAACGCAGTCGCGCCGTCGCACGGGACATCGCAGTCGTAGAGGCCGAAGGGCGTGGTGATCATGCGCGCGGAGAAGTAGTCGTCCATCGTGAGCGGTTCGCGATAGATGGCAGTGGGGTTACGGGCCGCGTTCGCCCGAGCCGTCAACGCGATCCAACCCAGCGCCTCGCGCGGCGTGCCGTAGCGGTGCATGTGCAGCGACGCGTTCATCGCGATCCAGTTCGCCGCCGAGATCGCGCCGAACGGAAACCGCCACTGCATGTCGCCCGCCACCCGGCCACCACCGCGCTGGGCGCGTCCCTGCCGCTGGAGCTCGGCGTGCGTCGACTCCCACACGGTGCGGAAGCACAGCACGTGCCGGCACAGACCCGAGGCCACCGCGAGCATCGCGTTCACGATCGAGCCCGTCTGCCCCGGTGTCTCCAGCCCGCCGCTGATCCACGTCGGGCGCACGCGCAGGGCGTTCTCCACCGCGGTGATACCGCCCTCCGAGTGACCGCCCGCCACGCCGGTGCCCGGGTACGTCGAGAGCCCGTCGATGTCTTCGCGCCGGAGGCCGGCGTCGTCGATGGCGCGCACACATGCCTCGACGGTGAGCGAGAGCGGGTCGCGCATCAGCCGGCGACCGAGTTCGGACATCCCGATACCCGAGATGGCCACCTTGTCCTCGAACTTGGCGGGCGACGCCATCGGCCGCGCGCGCCGCTTCGTTTCGTCTTCGGCAGGCAGCGGACCGAGTTCCGGATCGCCAGTCGGGACGAACAGTGGGAGCCAGACGTCGTCGTGCTGCTCGAACTCCACCGCCACCTGCATGCCCGGATGCACCGAATCGGGCGCACACCCGACCACATTCGTGGTCAGGCGGACGCGGTCGTCTTCCTCGAGCGCGACGATCGCGATGACGTACGGCGGCGTCATCGCAGGCAGCCACTGGTGCACGTTCACCGTGCACCCCACCACGGTGCCGCGGCCCGAGACTTCCACGACGTCGATCTCGGTGGAATCGCAATACGGGCAAACAGGGGTCGGCGGGAAGAGCAGCGCTCCGCACGGGATGCTGCGCTGCACCCGCAACGCACCGTCCCTGCCCGCGGTCCAGAAGAACGCGTTCTCGGGCGTGAGCTCCGGCAGCGGGCGAGGCGCGAGCGATGCGTCGGTATTCGTCATCGTCGCGACACTCAACGCGCCCCGTCAGGTGTTCGACGGGAAGCCGAGGTCGATGACGCTGGTCGCGGGGTCCGGCCAACGGGACGTAACGACCTTGGGGCGGGTATAGAAATGGATGCCCTCGGGCCCGTACATAGAGGTGTCACCGAACAGCGACGCCTTCCAACCGCCGAACGAGTGCGACCCAACGGGCACAGGGATCGGCACGTTGACCCCGACCATGCCGACCTGCACCTCACGTTCGAACCGCCGCGCCGCGCCGCCGTCGCGTGTGAAGAGTGCGACACCGTTGCCGTAGGGATTCGCGTTGACGAGCGCCAGCGCGTCGTCGAGGTTGGCGACGCGCACCACACTCAGCACCGGCCCGAAGATCTCGTCGTCGTAGACTCGCATCCCCGGTTCGACACCGTCGACCAACGAGCACCCGAAGAAAAAGCCCTTGCCGGTCGTGGCGGCGGTGCCGTCGACGACGACGGTCGCGCCCTCGTCGGGCGCGCGTTCGACGTAGGACCGAACGCGGTCGCGGTGCTCTGCGGTGATGAGCGGCCCCATCGTCGAGGCGGGGTCGGTCCCCGGCCCGACGACGACGTCGGGGATCCGCGCCGCGATGGCGTCGACGAGCGGATCGGCGACCGGACCGACCGCTACGAGGACCGAGATCGCCATGCAGCGCTCTCCGGCCGAACCGTAGGCCGCGGAGATCGCGGCGTCGGCCGCCGCGTCGATGTCGGCATCGGCCAGCACGACCATGTGGTTCTTCGCTCCACCGAGCGCCTGGACCCGCTTGCCGTGGGCCGTGCCGATCTCAGAGACGTGTCGGGCGACGGCCGTGCTGCCCACGAACGACACCGCGTCGACGTCGGCATGGGTCAACAGGGCATCTACGGCGTCGGCGTCGCCGTGGACGACGTTGAAGACGCCGTCGGGGAAACCGGCGCGCTGCACCAGCTCCGCTAGAACCAGCGATGCCGAAGGGTCCTTCTCCGAGGGCTTCAAGACGAACGCGTTGCCGCACGCCAGCGCGTTGGCCAGCATCCACAACGGGACCATGACCGGGAAGTTGAACGGCGTGATGCCGACGACGACGCCCACTGGTTGCAGCACCGTGTGCACGTCGACACCGCGCGACACCTCCGCACTGTGCGCGCCCTTGAGGAGGTGAGGGATACCGCACGCGAACTCGACGCACTCGAGCCCGCGCGTGACTTCGCCCCGCGCGTCTTCGAGCACCTTGCCGTGCTCGCTCGTGACGATCGCCGCGAGCTCGTCACGATGGGCATCGAGGAGCTCGCGAAGGCGGAACAGCAACCCGGCGCGGTAGCTCGACGGCGACGCGCCCCAGCCGACCGATGCGTCCACTGCCACCTTGACGATGTCGCCGACCTCTGCGGCCGAGGCGAGCGCGACCTCCCCGGTCTGCACTCCCCGCGCCGGATCGAAGACCGGCGCGGTTCGACCCGACGTCCCCGCGACGGCTCGACCGCCGACCCAGTGCCCGATCGTGTTCATGGTCGTTTCCGTGCTCAGAGCCGATACAGCTTGCGCGCGTTCTCGCCGTAGATCTTCTTACGCGTCTCGGGCGCGAGCGTGGCCATCTTCGCCTCGACCGTCCCGAGCGGATTCGGATAGAGACATGTCGGGTGCGGGAAGTCGGTCTCGAACAGGATGCTGTCCTCGCCGACCGCGTCGATGAGCTCCGGGAGCTTGTTGCGATTGTTCTCGAACCAGAACGTCGCGTAGAAGTTGCTCCGGAAGTACTCCGACGGCATCTTCTTCAGCTGCGCCAACTCGTGGGGGGCGTTCTCCGCCATCTCGTAGTCGAGCGTCTCGAGGATGAACGGGATCCATCCGACTCCGCTCTCCACCGAGACCATCTTCAGATCGGGATGGCGGTCGAACACCCCCGACAGGATCGCGTTGGTCACGACGCGCGCGTTGCCGATGAACAAGAGGGTGCCACCAATGGCGAGCTTCGTGTTCATGGGATGCGAGTCCCATGGGTACTGGCCGTAGAACGACATGGCGGTGGAGCTGGCGCCGATGTGGAAGTGCACCGGGAGCTGGAGCTCCGTGCAGGTCTCCCAGAACGGATCCCATGCCCGGTTGGCGAGGTCGGGCGCGCCGAGATCCTGCGGGTCCGACGTCATGTTCACACCACGCGCCCCGAGCGCACCGACTCGCTTGGCCTCGGCGACGCAAGTGTCGATGTCCCACGCCGGCATCAAGGGCATCCCGAGCAGGCGGTTGCCCGACTCGGCCTGGATCTCCGCCATCCGGTCGTTGTAGAGCTCGATCACCAGCCGGCACAGCGCGTCGTCCTCGAGCATGCCGAGGTACTGCCCGCCGAGCCCGATGGTGTTCGGGAAGATGACCTGGGCGTCGATCCCGCACTCGTCCAAGACCTCGAGTCGCACCTTGGGGTCGTAGGCGCCGACATGGATCTGGTCGATCGTCCAGTGGTTGAGCGCCACGTCGGCGCTCTCCTTCCTCCCGTCGCGGCCGATGACACCGCCCGCGCCGGTCTGCCCGAGCACGTGGCCGTTGATCACCCACATTTGCTTGCCGTCGATCTCCTCCACCCGCGGCACCCGGTCCTTGTACTCGGGCGGAGCGAGACTGGTGAAGAAGTCCGGCAACTCGGACCAGTGCGAGTCGGCGTCGATGACGAGCGTGTCGTTGTTCAGCATCGACGTCGACGTTAGGGTCCCCCGCATGACTCATGCAACGGTCGACGGCTTGTCCATCTCGTACGAGGTCATCGGTGAAGGCCGCCCCTGGGTGATCACGCCCGGCGGCCGGTTCGGCAAGGACTTTCCCGGGGTCCGGGAGCTGGCCGAGGACCTCGCCGCGGAAGGGAACCGAGTGCTGATCTGGGACCGGCCCAACTGCGGCGAGTCGGACGTGAGTTTCACCGGAGCGTCGGAGTCGGCGATGCAGGCCGACACGCTGGCCGCGCTGCTCACGCACCTCGACATGACGCCGGCCGTGATCATCGGCGGTTCGGGTGGTGCGCGGGTTTCGATGCTCACGGCCGCGCGCCACCGCGAGGTCGCATCGGGTCTCGCGGTGTGGTGGATCAGCGGCGGCGCCTTCGGGCTCATGAGCCTGGGCATGCACTACTGCGGGCAGTCGCTCGTCAAGGCCTGGCAGGGGGGCATGGAGGACGTCGTCGCCCTCCCGGAGTGGGAGGAGGTGCTCCGACGGAACCCGTCGAACCGTCAACGCTTCCTCGACCAGGACCGACGCGAGTTCATCGCGGCGATGGAACGGTGGATGCTGGCGTACTGCCCCTGCGGTGACGAACTGGTTCCCGGGCTTCCGAGCGCCGACGCCCGCGCCCTCGACCTCCCGACGTTGGTGTTCCGCAGCGGCGAGAGCGACGCGTACCACACGCGCGCGACGTCAGAGCAGGTCGCCGAGGCGCTCCCGGACGCGCGACTCGTGGAGCCACCGTGGGGCGACCGGGAGTGGATCGAGCGCTCGTTGGAGCACCAATTGAACGGGAACCTCTTCGACCGCTGGCCGCTGCTGGTGCCTCAGCTGGCCGAGTGGTCGCGTGAGGCGTTCACGTAATCGACACGTAGTTATCGACACGCGCTACCCGATGCCGTAGAGCGCCAGGGCGCTGTCGGACGTGATCTGGCGCTTGTCCTCGAAGCTCAGGCCGTCGAGCGCCTCGGCGAGCTCCTCGGTGACGCCGGGGAACTTCGCGTCCGGGTGCGGGTAGTCACTCGCCCAGATGATGCGATCCGCGCCGACGAGCGGGGACTCCGCGGTCATGCGCAGCATCGCCTCGTCGGGGTCGAAGCTGATCCAGCACTGCCGGCGGAAGTACTCCGACGGCAGCATCGACAGGTCGGCAACCTCCCACTGGTACTTCCGGCAGTGGTGGTCCATGCGTTCGAGCCACGGGACCAACCATCGCGAACCAGCTCGGGCCCTCGGTCATCTTCACGCAGGGCTGGGCGCCGGTCGAGGCGAAGACGAAGGCCACCAAGCAGCTCCAGGCCGATCTCAAGAAGTACGCCGGTGAAACGGGCGTGCCCGACTTCGGGATCTACACCGGCTACGTCGACTGCGACCTGGCCATCCTCGGGCTGAAGCAGCAGGGCAAGAACCTCGACCAGAGCACGTACACCGACGACCTGCGCAAGCTCGGTCAGGTCAACCCCGGGGGCCTCAACTGCCAGGACCTCGACATCAGCGCCGAGAGCTACGGCGAGTCGCCGTCGACGATCTGTCAGTGGGCCGTGACGGTCAAGAACGACAAGTTCGTCGTCCTCAAGCCCAAGGGCGGCAAGACGCCCTACTGGACCGGGAAGCTCATCGGCGCGTCGACCGTGGCGACGACGACGACGGCCGCGCCGTAGTGGGACGCGGTTACGCAGGCCGGCCGAGGCCGATCCGCACGGCCTGCTCGAGTGAGCCGCCCATCATGAGCGACTGCTGATCGCTGATCACCTCGTTCGACCCGATGTCGCGGACTCGAGCTCGCGTCTGACCAGGCGAGACGTTGTCGGATCGACAACAGCTGTGGAGGTGATGGGGACTTGAACCCCGGCTTCTACACCACTCACAGGGACGTCAACCCATCACCGTCCAACAGCCATCGTTGACCGCTGCTCGTGGCACGAACACGAGGTTGGCAGCATCCAGCACCGATGCGCCGCGAGCCACGTGGTGAAGGCACCGATCGCCGCGATGTGTCTGGCGCTGGCCACTACCCACGCCACCACGCAGCCCGCCGTCGATTGACAACTCGCATTCGGATTTGGTCGAATTCGGGCCCGTGCTACCGATGGGGTGGCGAAGGCGACGAGGTGGGCATGAGCGCCGTGCGTCCGACGACAACCCTGAAGGACCCCGACTACACCGAGCCGTCCGTCGACGTCGACGAGTGGCGCGACGAGCCGGTGCGCCACCGCTACGTGCACGGCGGCTTCGAGGGGACTGACCTTCGGTTCTCCTATTACTTCCCGCCGGAAGAGCAGTATGCGGGTCGCTTCTTCCAGCCGATCCTTGCCGTGTCGGGCACCGAGCACGCATTCGGCAGCTCCATGCTGCAGGGGATGGGCGGCTCGATCGCGTTCGCGGTCGACAGCGGCGCCTACATGGTCGAGTCGAACCTCGGTTCGCTCACCCCCTACCCCGGCGAGGACGGAACGGTCACCGGATACCGGGCGAGCGCGGCGGCCGCCGAGTACTCGCGCATCCTCGCCGCCGAGATGTACGGCGAGCACCGGCCCTACGGCTACTGCTACGGCGGCAGCGGCGGCGGCTACAAGACGATGAGCTGCATGGAGAACACTGACGTCTGGGACGGCGGAGTGCCGTTCATCATCGGCAGCCCGATGTCCCTGCCGAACGTGTTCTCGGTGCAGGCACACGCCATGCGCATCCTCTGGGAGAAGTTCCCCCAGGTCGTCGACGCCGTCGATCCGGGCGGCAGCGGCGACATGTACGCGGGGCTGAGCGCGGAGGAACGTGAGGCGCTGGAAGAGGTCACGAGAATGGGGTTCCCGCCACGGGCGTGGTTCGACGTCAAGCGCATCGCCCAGGGCTACACCGGCGTGTGGTCCATGCTCGGGAACAACATGATCAAGTACGACCCCGACTACTTCGAAGACTTCTGGAGCGTGCCCGGGTACCTGGGAGCGAACCCGCCCGAGTCGCTCCTGCAGGCACGCATCCAGCACAAGGCCACGGTGGTCAAGCCGATCATGGCCGACCAGGCGGAGGAGTACGGGCTCGGCACGGGCGTCGCGATCTTCCGGACCGAGGCGATGGCGGACATCCCGATCGCCCTGCAGCTCGACGGGCTTCCGGACGGCAGCCTCATGGGCGCCATGATGTCGATGACGAGCGGCAAGGGCGCCGGCCACAACTTCTGGATCATCAGCACGCAGGGCGACGTCGTCGTGACCGGGCAGGGCGAGACGGAGTTCGCGGCGCTGTCCGGCGTTGCCGCCGGCGACGAGGTCCTGATCGACAACTCCGTCTACCTGGCCTTCCAGACCTACCACCGGCACCAGGTCCATCCCGACTTCCGGGTCTGGGATCAGTTCTGCGTCGCCGGCCAGCCCGTGTACCCCCAACGGCCGAACGTCATCGGACCCCAGTTCAGCTTCCCCGGCGCGGGGTCGGTCCAGAGCGGCCGGTTCACCGGCAAGGTGATCGTCGTCGAGTGCCTCATGGACGAGGCGGCCTACCCCTGGCAGGCGGCCTGGTACGACGGGCTGGTCCACGAGGTCCAGCCCGACGCCGACGACAAGTTCCGCCTCTGGTACGTCGACCACGCAATGCACATGCGCCCGCAGGTGGGGCCCGACGATCCACGTCCGGTGCGGACGACGCGCATCGTCAACTACGGCGGTGTCCTCGAACAGGCATTGCGGGACCTCGCCGCCTGGGTCGAGAAGGGCGCGGCCCCGCCGGCCAGCACCACCTACCAGGTGATCGACGGCCAGGTGTTCGTGCCCGCCGGCGCGTCGGAGCGAAAGGGCGTCCAACCGACCGTCGAGGTGACCGCCAACGGCCGCGCACGCGCCGACGTCGCCGTGGGCGAGGAGGTCCACTTCGCCGCGGTGGTCGAGGCACCGCCGGGAACCGGAACGGTGGTATCCGCCGAGTGGGACTTCGACGGCTCGGGCGAGTACGCCATCAGCTCCTCGGTCCTCGACGGGTCGTGCAAGCAACTCAACGTCACCGCCGCGCACACCTTCACCGAACCGGGCACCTACTTCCCCGCCCTCCGGGTGCGAACACAGCGACACAGCAACACGCGCAAACCGCACGCCCGAATCGAGAACCTCGGGCGCGTCCGCGTCGTCGTCGAGTAGGAAGTGACCACCACACAACTCGAGCAAGTCGGCTAGTGGCCTGGAAGGCTGTTACGCCTAGAAATCTTGGTTGATCGGGAATTTTTGCGGTTGAGGCGCGTTCGTCTGGTGTTGTCGACCAACATCGGAGGAACACCATGGCACGCCGCGGACGACCGACCGTCGAGATCACCTTGAGCGCCCAGGAGCGCTCGACCCTGCAACGCTGGGCCCAGCGCCACTCGTCGTCGCAGGCGTTGGCGTTGCGCAGCAAGATCGTGTTGGCCTGCGCCCAGGGCGACCCCCACGGCGAGATCGCCGCCAAGTTGGGCTGCCACCCGACGACGGTGGGCAAGTGGCGGCACCGGTTCGCCGCTGATCGTCTCGACGGCCTCGTCGACGCGCCCCGGCCGGGCGCGGTTCGCAGCATCGGCGACGACGTGATCGAGGCGATCGTGGTCGAGACGCTCGAGACCGCACCGCCGGATGCGACGCACTGGTCGACGCGAGCGCTGGCGGCCAAGCACGGGATCTCCCACACCACGGTGCGGGAGATCTGGCAGGCGTTCGGGCTCAAGCCCTGGCGCCACGACGAGTTCAAGGTGTCCCCCGACCCCGACCTGGTGGAGAAGATCCGCGACCTGGTGGCGCTGTACATGAACCCGCCGGTGGTCGCGGCGATCTTCGCCGTCGACGAGAAACCCCAGATCCAGGCGCTCAACCGGACCGCGCCCACACTGCCGATGTTGCCCACCACCCCCGCGCGGGCCACCCATGACTACCAGCGCAACGGCACCTGCGACCTCTTCGCCGCGCTCGAGATCGCCACCGGCAAAGTCATCACCGACATCCGCGCCCGTCACACCAGCGCCGACTTCGTCGCCTTCTTGAACAAGGTCGACCGTGAGGTCCCCGCCGAACTCAGCGTGCACGTGATCCTCGACAACCTCTCGACCCACAAGACCCCGACCGTGCACAAATGGCTGCTGCGCCACAAACGATTCCACTTCCACTTCACCCCCACCTACGGATCCTGGATGAACCTCGTCGAGCGCTGGTTCGCCGCCTTGACCACCAAGAAACTCAAACGTTCCGCCCACCGCTCGGTCAAAGAACTCGCCGCCGACATCACCGCCTGGGCCGCGAACTGGAACCAGAACCCGACCCCGTTCGTGTGGCACAAGACCGCCGAACAGATCCTCGAACGCCTCGCCGGCTACTGCGCCGCCATCAACCAAGACCCAACCAAATGACCGCCGCACTTTCACGGCGCTTCAACCTTCCAGGACACTAGCGCTTGATGGTGTTGTGAACCTCGAAGACGGCTGGGGGTCCGGAAAACTCGATCCCGACTTCGCTCAGCAACGGCATGAGCCGCTCGCCGAACGCCTCGAACTGCTCCCGCGTGTCCCAAATCTCGCTCACCAAGAGGTTCCCCTCCGAGCCGAAGCAGACGTGGTAATCGAGCCCAGGGGGAGGAAAGTCCTCCTTGGCTTCCTCAAGCATGCGAATGGTCGTGTCGTACTTCTCGGCAGTCAGAGACGTGGGGCTGAAACGGACGACGATACTCATGGGAAATGCCTCCACTTTGGGTCGGGTCCACCCTATCGGTGCAGCAGGCAAGCGTCCCCGACTTGGCACCCATTACATGCCGGAACGCGGGAAGACCGCGATCCCGATCAGCACTGCGGCATTCGACCGGTTGACTCTCAGCTTCAACAGAGGCCCTACTCGCGCATGGACGAGCGGTCACGCGTCAGCCCTGGACGCCGAGGTACGCCGCCGAGAGCTCGTCGGCGATCTCGGTGGGCCGCCCGACCACCTGAATGCGCCCGTTGATCATGATCGCGGCGACGTCCGCCACACCGAGCACCTCGTGCGCGAACTGCTCGACGATGAGGATCGAGACCTTCTCGGCGGCGATGCGTCGGACCACCTCGTAGAGCTCCTCGACGATCAGCGGTGCGAGGCCCATCGAGAGCTCGTCGAGCATCAGCACCTTGGGCTCGGTCACCATCGCGCGCGCCATCGAGAGCATCTGCTGCTCGCCACCCGAGAGCGTGCCCGCGACCTGCTTGCGGCGCTCCTGGAGCCGCGGGAACCGGTGATAGGCGCGTGCCTCGACGTCGGCCAACGAGACGCCCGCGAACGTGATCATGCGAAGGTTCTCGAGCACAGTGAGGTTCGGGAAGATGCCCCGACCCTCCGGGATCGTGCACACGCCGCGTCGAGCCAGGTTGTCGGCCGACACGCCGTTCACCCGTTCACCGAGGAGCCGCACGTCGCCGGAGACGGGCTCGAGCTGGCCGCTCGCCACCTTCAAGGTCGTGGTCTTGCCGGCACCGTTCGGACCGAGGAGCGCGAACACGCACCCGGGCGGCAACGAGAGGTTCACGCCGTGGAGCACGTTGATCGAGCCGTACGCGGCTCGAACGTCTCGCAACTCGAGGACCGAGGTTTCCGAGGCATCGCCGGTCCCGTAGTGAAGCGACTCGGCCGCCCGCTCGCTCAGCGGCGCGCGCTCGTCGGCCGACACGTCGTCGAGCGCGACCTCGTGCAGCAGCTCCACCTGCTCGGCGGACATCTCGGCCTCGGCTTCCTCGTCACCCTCCCCGAGGTAGGCCGCGCGAACCAGCGGGTTCGCCTGCACCTCGGTCGGGGTCCCGACCGCGATGATCTGCCCGAAATCGAGCACGTGGATGCGGTCGCACGCGGCCATCACCAGCCCCATGTCGTGCTCGACCAGGAGGACCGCCAGGCCGTCGGCGGCAAGCTCACGCAGGAAGCTCGCGAGCTGTGTGGTGTCCTCCTCGGTCAGGCCCGCCGACGGCTCGTCGAGGAGGAGGACGAGGGGCTTCGTCGCGAGCGCGCGCGCCAGCTCGACACGCCGCGCCGTACCGGTGGGGAGCTTGTCGACGCGCTCCCCCGCGACGTCGCCCAGCCCCACGCGCGCGACGAGCTCGTCGGTGAGGTCGGCGGGCCGGAACCTCTCGCGCGACCAACCCCGGCGCATCTCGGCCGCGACGAGCACGTTGTCGCGCACCGAAAGTGTGCCGAACGTCTCGAGCCGCTGGAAGGTCCGGCCGATCCCCAGGCGGGCGCGGCGGTGCGGCTTGGCCCCGGTGATGTCGTCGCCGGCCAGGATCACCCGACCGGCGCTCGGCGGCTGGAGCCCGCCGATCACGTTGAAGAGCGTCGTCTTGCCGGCGCCGTTCGGGCCGATGAGGCCCGTGACCTCGCCCGCCGCGACTTCGATGTCGACGTCCGACAGCGCCAGCAGACCGCCGAATTTCACCGAGACCGATTGCACGGACAGGAGTGTCATGGCGCGTCTCCTTCGGCCGCGTCGGATCCGACTCCCGCGGGTACAGCAGGCTGATCCGGCGCCTCTCCGGCACCGTTCGCCGACACCTTCGGCGCCTTGCCTTTGGCGGCGCGCTTCATGGCGCGCTCGGCCCGTAGCGTCTCACGCGCGTCGTGGCGCCACGGCAGCAGCGCCGAGAAGGCCGCACCGATCTCGACCGCGGCACCTTCGGGGGCCCGGCCGACGCCGAGGGCCGCCAGGCCGGGTCCGAGGCGGGTGAGCGCCACGAACACGGACACGCCGACGACGACCCACGTCACCTCGTTCTGCACGATGAGCAAGAGGACGAACGCGATGCCGCCGAAGAGGGCCCCGCTCACCGTGCCCACGCCCCCCACGACGAGTAGCAGCAGGAAGGGGACGCCCACGAGCATCTCGAAGTCCATCGTGGTCGCCGTGCCCCGGTGCATGCCGAGGAGCGCGCCGGCGAAGCCCGCCATGGCGGCGGCGAGCGCGAACACAGCGAGCTTGGTCCAGAGCAGGTTGACGCCCACCGTGGCGCACGCGGCGGGGCTGTCGCGGAGGGCGATGAGGCGCCGGCCGAACCGGCTCCGTCGCAGCCACACGACGAAGCACGCGAGCGCGCCGAAGATCACGGTGCAGGCGAGCAGGAAGTTCTTTTGGTGCTGCGTGTCGAATTGGATGCCGAACAGATCGAGGCGCGCGATCCGGGGGCCGGACTGGCCGAACACGTCGGGTTGATCGAAGAACAACGGCACCGCCATCACCGCGAACGCCATTGACGCCAGCGCGAGGTAGAGGCCCTGGAGCCGCAAGGCGGGCAGGGCCATGAGCACGCCGAACGGGACCGCGACGATCGCCCCCGCGAGCAAGCCGAGCGGGCTCCCCGGGGCGAACCAGTCACCCGCCTTGCCGGCGACCTCCGACATCGCCCAAGCGCCGGCGCCGACGAAGGTGATCTGGGCGAGCGAGATTTGACCGGCCCAGCCGGTGAGGGGCACGAGCGACAGCATGATGCAGGAAGTGATGATGGCGAGGGTCACGCGGTTGAGGTTCGGGATGTCGTTCCCGATCAAGGTCGCGACCAACCACACCACGACGAACAGGACGGCCATTCCCAGCGCGGTCTCGCGCACCGACGTGATTTGCGGCACGCGGTGCTTCGGGGCGAGCCGCCCCAGCTCGATGCGGGCCTGTGGCACGGCCAGGAGCGCGACGAACAGGATCGCCGCGGGGATGGCCGTGCTCGCGTACGCCCACCGACCACCCCAGCTGAGGAAGCTCACCTGGAAGCTCACCGCGAACCCGATGATGAGCCCACCGACGTAGGTCAGCGGGAGACTGCGGAGGCGCCCGATGATCGCGGCCGCGAAGGCGTCGACGATGAACAGTGTGAGTGAGTCGTAGCGCAGGCCGCTGTCGGGTGCGTACAGGATCCCCGCGATCGCGGCCATCGAGCACCCGAGGGCCCAGGCGAGGGCCGCCGACCGGCCGGGTCGCGCGCCGGTGAGACCCGCCAGCGCGCGGTTGTCGACCACCGCGCGCATCGCGACACCGGTTCGGCTCCGGTACAGGAGCAGGCGCAGGAATGCTGCAATCAGAATGGCCACCAGGATCGTCGTCAGGCGGTGCCACGTGATCAGCGTGCCGCCGATCGTGAGCCCGACCTGGTGGTCGAGGCCCGGGATCGGCGCTCCCTTCCCTTCGAAGAAGTGGGGCAGTCCGATGATGTCGTCCTGGTTCCAGATCAGCTGGGTGACGCCGAGGAAGAAGAACATGAGGCCGAGGCTCACGACGACCTGCACGACGAGCTGGGCGTTCACGAGCCTGCGCATCAGCCCGCGCTCGATCCCCGCGCCGACGAGCGGGGCGGCGAGGCCGATTACCAGGATCAGCGCCAGCGGTGCCGGCCACCCCCAGTCGACCCGCAACTGCCAGTACAGGAAGGCCATCGACATGCCAATGGCGCCCTGCGCGAAGTTGAACACTCCCGACGTCGTGTAGGTGAGGACCAGGCCCGACGCCGCGATGGCGTAGATCGACCCGGTAGTGATCGCGGCGACGATCGCGGCGATCAGCGTGTCGGTCGTGAGGGCGTTGTCGCGAAGGGACTGCGAGACGACGACGCCGACGAAGACGGCGACGCCGAACGCCAGCGCCAAGCCCGCTCCCTTCACCTTCGTCACCGGCGTGCCGCCGCCTTTCCGATGCCCGGTCGGGCCGTCACCTCCCCGTGGTGGCCCGTCACCGATCGGTCACGGGCCACCGACGAACGGCACCCGAGGGGGGTCAGCCAGCACCCTCGATGTCCGCGTTGAGCGGATACAGGTTGCTCGGGCTGCAGTCGAACGTGGCGGTCTTCTTCGGCCACACTCGCACCCACTTGCCGCCCTTGGCCTGGAGCAGCGTGAAGCAGCCGCTCGGCTTCTTGCCTCCGAGATCCACCTTGCCGATCATGCCCTCGGCGCTGAAGTCGTGGACCTTGCGGATCTCGTCGAGGAACTTGGCCCGGGTCAGTCCGTTCACATTGGCCTTGGCGATGCTGTTCACGACCTGCTTGAAGGCCAACGCCGCGACCCACGCCTGCGCGCCGAAGCCGTCGGTGTTGGCGGCGCCGCCGACCGAGTCGAGGAAGGCCTTGACCGGCGGCGACTTCTTCGCCTCCTCGAGCGGCACGAAGAACGTGTCGACGTACTGGCCCTCGCCCGCGGCGCCCGCTTGCTGCAGGAACCGCGTGCTGTAGCAGGCCAGCGAGCAGTACCAGACCTTGACCGACGTCACGCCCTGCGTCTGGGCCTCCTTGCGCATGTTCGCCATGGCAACATCGTTGCTGCCGTTGCGAACGATGTTCGAGCTGTTCGACTTGATGGACTGCGTGTAGGGCAGGAACATGTCCTGCGAGTCACGGCCGTGCACGTCGAACTGGTCGTCCTTCTTGACCCCGATCTTCTGGGCCGCCAACACGCCGGGCAGCGTCGCCGTGCGGGTCGACTGGAGGTCGGCCGGGATCAGGAAGATCCCGTGCAGGTTCTTGTCGACGTTCTTCTGGAACCAGCGGTAGGGACCGATCCGCACGTGGTACGTGCGGCCGCTCGCGTCGCTGAAGTCCTTCTCGGCGGCGATGATCGGGAACGAGACCGGCGAGTTCTGGTGCTTCGGGTCGGTCGTGAGCTCGGGGATGTCCGGGATGCCGGTGGCCTTGCCGTTGGCGTCCTTGCACTGCACCATGTCGTCGACGTTGTTCACGAACAGCGCCGTGGTCCCGACCATCGCGAAGTCGTTCTGGCATGCCTTGATGATGGCGTTGCGGGTCTCGTCGGGGTTGAGCTTGGAGTCGATGAAGTCGACGACCACCTTGCGGCCGGCGAGGCCGCCCCCGCCCTTCTTGCTGTTGATGTACTTGGCGAAGGCCTGGACGGCTTCCGCGGACTTCTTGAAGAGCCCGGGCGCCAGCGGCGTGTCGTTGTCGGCGATCACCGCGATGCGGATCTCCTTGTCGGTGACGCCGATCTCCGTGGCCTTCAGCGCCTGCTTCGTCTGGCCACCCACCGTCGCGCCGACCGATGAGACGTGCGCGGTCGCGAGCACGGTGACGACGCCCACGGTGAGAACCGCCCAGCGGCTCCGCTTCATGGTTCCCCCTGTTCCGGCCCGCCGAGCGACGGGACACCCAGATCGGCCTGCGTCGCCGCCCGGCGTGCCGGACATCCTGACCCAAACCGAAACATGTTTCAATACACCGCAAGCTTCCACGGCGACGGCCCCGCGGCGCAATCCTGACATGCCGCCGCCGATTCCGGCGCGCGGCCCCCGGGCTTCAGCGCAGCGGGCGCATCGCCTCGTCGGGCTCGCCGACCAAACCGGCGATCGCCCTTGTCGATGGTCTCGCCGTAGTGCCACGGGAGGAACTGGTGCACCTCGCCGCCGTTCACGGAGAAGACGTTCCGCGTAACCGGGCAGCCGGCCATCGCCAGCCAGGCGACCAGCGGTGACACGTTGCCCGGGTGGTAGACGTCGAAGGCGGCGGGCGCGGACCGCGCTACCTGCCGCGCCACCGCTCGCGGGCAGCCGATCAACCAGTCGGTTCCGCCACCGCGAACCCCTCTGCGCCCGCGCTCGACACGCAAGCAAACCAGCCAACCCGCACGGCCGTCACCTGGTCGGAGAGCCGCACATGACGACAGCGTCGACGGGCAGGCCGGGCCGCACCGAGCCGGCGATATACGTGCAGCTCCGCGTTTCGACGGGCACGCTTCACCTCTTCTATGCGGGAGCCGCCCGAGTGCGTGGACCCGTTCTATCGGCGTTGTCGTCAGGCGTTGGGTGGTGTGGCTCGCGACCGGCTGACACTGACTGGGTTGTCTTTCGAGTCGATCCGTCGACTGGGCCCAGCTTCGTTGGTTGGCATGCTTCTGGCGTGAGGTACGCCGCATCGCCCTGTTCGAGCAGTGCAATCGCAAGGCGCACCGGAAGCCGCAAGGCCACAATGTTGTGCAAACTACAACGATGTGGAGGTGATGGGACTTGAACCCACGACTTCTACGTTGCGAAGGTCACCGGGCACATCCACCACATCGTCATCGTTCCATCTGTGCACGTCAGCACGGCGCCGCGGTCCAGTGTGTCCAATGCTTCTGTCGGCTTCGCTCGCGTTGGTTGACAATCGGTTGACAGCTCGTTACGCGTCATCGACCGCGCGCTGCTGCGTTCGAAGGAACTCGATCAGGTCGGGGAGCACCGCGATGTCCTTCTCGCGACCGGCCGCCTCCTTGGAACGAATGACGTCCTCGAGCGCGGCGATCCGTACGTCGACGTCGAGGAGCCGAACGGTGACCGCAGAAGCCACGAGATCCGAGTAACCGCCGGTGCCGTCAGGAACGAACGTGATGTCGACGGGCCCGTATCGCGTGACGAGGTTGAGGAACCCGTCGATCGCGGCGAGGGTCGTGCGGTCCAAGGTGATGGCAATACCCGCGGGTTCGTCCGGCCCGACCCAGAGACGCGCGTCGATTTCGCGCAGCGCGCGCGAGAGACGGTCGAGGTTCTTCGCGTCGCGCGCGGGCACGACGTCAGCATCGCGAGTACGCGCCACCGGCGCGCCATGGAGCTGAGACGCCGCACCGCCCACGATGACGTACGCGACGTCATGGCGGTTGAGACATTCGGCGAGCGAGGCGATCTGCTCGTCGCTCATCACCGTGCTTGCTCGGGCCCGGACTGCTCGCGGTCGCCGCCCTGCTGTGGCGCGGCGATCGCGAAGCGCACCGCGATATCGCGCGCTGCGACCTCGGCATCGAGACCGCGATGCTGATGACACCGCTCGCCGGAGCCGGCGACGACCCGCTTGCATAGACCGCTCGGGGTCGGAAACCGACAGCGAAACGGCGTCAACGGCCGCCGGCGACTACCGCCTGCTGCTCCCTCGCCCACCGGCGTCGCTCCGCCGCCGGACGAGTCGCTTCCCACTCCTCGACAGCGCGGGACTGGACATCTGGTTCCGACAGGCGCGCCCGCAGCTCGAAGCCGGCGGCAGCAACCAAACGCTTCAGGACCGGCAACGTCGGCTGACGGCGGCCGTTCTCGTAGGCCGAAACCAGCGACTGCGCAACCCCCGCCCGTGCCGCGAGTTCCGATTGCGTCAGACCGGCCTTCGCTCGAGCCAAGCGAAGCAGGTCACCGGCAAGCTCATCCCGGGGTTCGCTGACAGCCACGCGAGCAAGTATACGCGATCGCGTATACCCGCGCCACATCGTCTCGGGTGGTTGACAGAGCGGTGGACCGAGCCCAACCGATAGGGCGCCGCGCGGCCCTTGACCTGCGCAATCGCGTGGAGGTGATGGGACTTGAACCCACGACTTCTCCGTTGCGAACGTAAACACGTCGCCTTTCGGACCCTGCACAAACGCGGCGACTTCGCATGTGACCTGCGAAAACACTGCTCGGTAGTTCGCGACGCTCCTCGTCGCTTTTCGGAGTCCCGCGGACTTTTCGCGGACTGGCGCTACGCGGCGGACTGGACGGCGGGCGCGAGGGCAGCGGGATCGATCGTGACCCGCTCGGGGATCGTGATGACGATCGGCTTGGCGCCATCGAGCAATTGCTTCGCGTTGACGAGCGTGATCCCAACGAGCTTGCCATCGCCGTCGTAGCGAAGGGCATGGCCTTCGGGGGACTCGTCGAAGTCGACCGCCTGACTCGGGTCCCCGACATGCAGGTACAACACGTCCGCCTCCGCGTCGTAGCGGACGCGGTCAAAGGTCGTATGGCCAACAGTGATGCTCATGGCATTGATCTCCGAGCGAACGCGGTCACGATCCATCCTCGTCCGGTCGCCTCATAGCGTACGACAACCTTCAGCCACCGACCGGGCCCGGTCCTTTCCCGGTAAGTAAGGAAGAAACCTCAACGCTGGTAGGGGGACGATGAGGTCATATTGGGTCGGCGCAGCGGGCGACGATCCGCCGGAGGGGGACGCCGAGGGTTTGGTCCACCCAACGCTCACTGAGCCGACCGGCAGCCACGACCTGAGCGGCGTCTACGCCGGGCAGGTATAGCGACGCGACGAGTTGCTGTGCAGCGTCGGCCGTCGCGATCCGATAGGTGAAGCGTCGGAGTCGATCCTCGACGAGGGTGAGCCCAGCTCGCTCGAGCAGACCGGGGAGGTCTGCGAGCACGACGTCGTTGGGGTAGGTGAGCGTCGGCGGCGGAGTGCAAGGAGAAGGCGCCCGTAGCGACGGCGATCCCCGAGTTCCAGCGGCCGGGTCGTTGGGAGGAGCGCGACGAGTTGACCGCTCGGCCGCAGCACCCGCGTGGTCTCGCGGAGCACGTTCTCGAGGGGCTGGGCGAGCATCAGAGCCATCGAGCAGACCACGGCATCGAAGGACGCCGCGGCGAACGGCAGGTTGGCGGCGTCGCCGGGGACGAGCGGGGATGCGCCGCGCACGGTTGCCTGGTCGAGTTCTGCCGACGAGACGTCCATGCCAACCCAGGGTCCCGTCGTGAGATCGTGAAATGGGCCGCTGCCGCACGCGAGGTCGAGCACCACTGCGTCTGGCTCGACCGTTTCGGCGACCCATTGGTGCGGGTTGACGCCGGCTTGGTCGACGCAGTGTCCGAGCACCCGTTCGGTCACGCCGGCCCGTTGGTGATGGAACGCCTCGAGATAGGGCCGCCACGAGGGTGCGCGGTCGGTGTGAGCGTCTCGGAACATTGGTTCAGACGCTAGGGGCGTGACGTCTAGTGCGCGCCACCACGCGGCGAGACGGGTGCGCACCGAGCCGGAACAGATGGCAACCGGCCTATATATCCGGATAACCTGTTATAGTTTCCATGTGACTTCGACAGCGCCGACAGTGGCCCTCGTGGGGACGGCGACGGCCCGTTTCTTCCGTGTGTTCGGAGATCCGACGCGCTTGGCGATCCTGGAGCTGTTGGAGGAGGCGCCCCGCACGGTCTCGGAGCTGGTCGATGCGCTGGGTGCGCCCCAGAGTCGGGTGTCGAACCATTTGGCGTGTCTGCGTTGGTGCGGTTTCGTCGAGACCGAGCGCGCGGGACGACAGGTGACGTACCGGCTTGCCGACCGGCGGGTACGCGACGTGCTCGACGCGGCGCGCGGGCTAGTGGCCGATCACTGCGATCACCTGGCCTCGTGCACGCGCATCGGTCCCGGGTGGGTGTAGCGCCGCCGCGCACGGGGCGCGTCGACGTCAGTTGAGAGGACGGACTCATGCGACGGATGCAAATCGAAGGTATGACGTGCGAGCGCTGCAACGAGACGGTGGCGGAGGCGCTTGCCGCGGCCGGAGCCGAGAAGGTTCGGGCCGATTTCTCGCGCGGTAAGGCAACGTTTGAACCCGCTGAGGCATCCGAGGCTGCGTTGACCGGAGCGGTCGAAGCGGCGGGGTACCGCGTCATCGGTATCGAGGATGCCGAAGCACGCGCCGAGGGGCCTGTGCATCGGCGCGGCCCGGCTCCACGGTCCGAGTACGACCTGATCGTGGTGGGGTCGGGCAGCGCCGCGTTCGCCGCTGCGATCCGGGCCAAGGATCTGGGTGCATCGGTAGGGCTGTGCGAGGCGAACACGGTGGGCGGCACTTGCGTCAACATCGGCTGCGTGCCGTCCAAGGCCATGCTCGCCGCCGCCGATCTCTACCACCGCGCGGGGCATAATCCGTTCGCGGGAGCACCGACGTCGGCGGGAACGGTCGATCTCACCGCACTGGTCGCCGCCAAGGACGAGTTGATCGACCGGTTGCGCTACGACAAGTACGAGCATCTCGCCGAGGTGTACGGCTTCACGCTCCTGTGCGGCTACGGCGAGTTCACCGGCCCGGACACGTTCGCGTGCGACGGGCACGAGCTGCGAGCCGACCACTATCTCGTGGCGACGGGGGCGTCACCCGCGGTGCCCGCCATTCCGGGCCTCGAAGACGCCGGCTACTTGACCAGCACGACCGCCTTGGCGCTCACGGATCTGCCGGGTTCGATCGCCGTGATCGGCGCCAACGCGATCGGCCTCGAGCTCGGTCAGCTGTTCGCGCACCTCGGAAGCCGAGTCACGTTCCTCGAAGCGCTGCCTCGTATCGCACCCTTCGAGGAAGCAGAGATTTCCTTCGCGTTCAGCGAGGTCTTGCGCGACGAAGGCGCCCACGTCCACACCGGCGTGACGATCACCGCCGTCCGGCGTGCCGGTGAGCGCCGCGTCGTCGTGTTCGACGCCGACGGCGTTTCCCACGAGCTCGAGGTCGACCAGGTGCTCGTGGCCACCGGCCGCCGCCCCAACACGCGTGCCCTCGGCCTCGAGCGCGGGGGCGTCGCGCTCACCGAACGGGGCGCGGTCCGGGTCGACGAGTTCCTCGCGACCTCCAACCCGCGGATCTGGGCCGCCGGCGACGTGACGGGAGCGCCACAGTTCGTCTACGTCGCAGCCGCCCAAGGCACCGTCGCCGCCGACAACGCGATCGGCGGGGCCGGTCGCACGGTCGACTTCACGGCCCTCCCGCGAGTGACATTCACCAGTCCCCAAATCGCTGCGGCCGGGATGACCGAAGAGGAAGCGGTCAAGGCCGGGCACCGCATCGATTCGCGTGTCCTACACCTCGATGCCGTTCCCCGGGCGCTGGTGAACCGGGATACCCGCGGACTGTTCAAACTCGTCGCCGAGGAAGGCACAGGCCGACTGCTCGGCGTCCATGTGCTGGCCGACAGCGCCGGGGAGGTCATCGCCGCGGCTGTCCATGCCCTCAAGGCGCGCATGACGGTCAAGGAGCTCGCCGAGACCTGGGCGCCGTATCTCACGATGGCCGAAGGGCTCAAGCTCGCGGCCCAGACCTTCACCCGCGACGTCTCGCAACTGTCGTGCTGCGCGGCATGAACCCAGATCCGGAAGTGACGTGAGCACACCCAAGCGTCTCCCCACCGGTGCAGGAGTCGTGATCGGCGGGCTCATCCTCGTGCTCTGCTGCGCCGGGCCCGCCCTCGTCGCCGGCGGCGCGCTCGCCGCGGTTGGCTCGATCCTCGGCAACCCTGCGGTCATCGCCGCCGGTGCAGCGCTGCTCGTGGGTGCCTTCGCCGTCCCCTACACACGGCACGCCCGTGCTCGTCGTTTGCCCGACTGCTCCTGGTCATCACAAACGATCCGACGACAGGTAGCGCGCGGGTGGACTCGCCGATAGGCGCGCCGTCACTGGCCCGCTCGCAACGAAGCGCCCATGACAACCCCGTCTTGGGTGCGTTGCTGCGTGACGTCCTGGTCCCCCATGACCGCCTCGACGGCGCGCTCGTAGACACCGAGGCGGTGCTGTCGGCGGCGTTCCGGTCGATCCTGCACGGGGCTGCCTCCACCATCGACGCGCTTTCCGCGACGACTGGTATCCCCCGCCGCACGGCGCGAGCCGCCATCGAAGCGCTCGCTGCAAGGGGACGCGTTGCCCGCACCGACGACGATCGAGTGGTGGCCGCCGCGGGTCTCAGCCTGGAACCGGCACCCCACATGGTGGTGCTGTCCGGCGTCATACTCCACGCGTGGTGTGCCCTCGACGCGATCGGGATCCCCGCCGCGCTCAAGCGCGATGCGGTAGTGCGCAGCACCTGCGCCCGCTGCGGCCAGCCCATTCGCTGCGTGATCGAACGCGGGGAACCGCGCGGCGACTGTGTCGCGAGCGTCCCGGCGCGGGTGTGCTCCAAGCCGCGGGAGCAGTTCTGCCCACGATCCCGATTCTTCTGTCGCGACACGCATGCTCAAGAGTGGCTCGCTCGCGACGGTTGCGGCCCGGCCTTGGTGCTCGAACCTTCGGAACTCGCCGGACTCGGCCGGGCGGTGTGGGACTGGACGAACCCGAGCAGATAGCGAGATGCGGTCTCGGCTCGCAGGAGCGCTGCGCGAGCGAAGATCGCCCGGTGGGCGGTGGCCCGGTCAGGGAAGCGGTAGCGGTGCACGACCTCACGCTCGAGCGGTGACCAGAAACGGCGCGACACAACTCTGCTGAGAGGATCACGACGCGGAGCGGCGCGGTTTGCGAACTCTTCGACGCCGTCGGTCTGAATCGGTACGTCGACGACCTCGCCGAAACCTGGCCACTCTCGACCGGCATCCTCGTGACCACCGGGGCTGCGCGCCGTGCTGGGAAATGTGATGTCGGGGGCGGTCGCGGCGACTCAGCGTCGCGCGGGATGGAGTCGCGACCGGAGCCTGGCGCGACCTCGGTGGAGGCGTGTCTTCACGGTGGACACTGCCACACCGAGGACGTCTGCCACCTCGTCGTTGGAGAACCCCTCGATGTCGCGCAGAGCGACGACGACCCGCTGATCCGGAGGAAGCAACGCAAGCGCGGTGCGGACGGCATCGATGACCTGGAGCCGCGACACGACCTCGCCCGCGAGGTCTGTTCCGTTTGGCTCGGCGGTATCTCTCAGCTCGTCGATGTTCACGGGGTGGTGGCGCCGGCGACGTAGCCGCATGAGCGCCGTGTTGGTGGCGATTCGGTACAGCCAGGTGAAGACGGCGGCGTCGCCCCGGAAGCCATCGAGGTTCCGCCACGCCTGCACAAAGGTGTCCTGCGTTGCTTCTTCAACGTCGCGAGGATCATCGAGCATCCGAGACAGCACGGCCGCGATACGCGGCTCGAACTCGGTCACGAACTCGGCGAACGCGACGCTGGCCCAACCGGACCGGCGAGTCAACACGTCGACAACGGGTGAATCTCGCGGGTCCGTCACGGCATCCAACTCGACATGTCCTTGCCACCCATGCTCCGGTCCGGCACATGCCTGGGAACCCGCCGACGCCTTGGCTCCTTCCTGGACAATGATCTCGGGGAAGTCGACGCTGCACGGGTTCGCCTCCATCTTTCGGCGTGTCGCCACTGCCGTGACGCCAGACGGCGGCTCGAAGCGACGCTGAGCGACCTCCACCTTCTCGCGGCGTCGCGCCCGCCGCCGGCTCGGTCAGTGGTGAACAGAGTCATGGCCCTGATTCGCATCGAGTCACCCCCGAAATGACGGTTCGAAGCGTGATCGGCGCGATCCAAGGGATTATTCCGTGAAGGTCTCAGCTCGTCTCGTAGCGCTCGTGGCCGCGATCGTCGTCGCCGCCGCCGCGCTGATCTCGGTAGTGGCGTCGTCGGATTCGTCCTCACCCGCGGCACCCACGGCCGCGTGGCCGGCCGTCGAACGCGCGGCACACGGTCAGACCGTGAAGTTGTGGATGTGGGGCGGTGAGGACGCCCTGAATCGGTATATCGATGAGGAAGTCGCGCCACGTGCCGCGGCTGTCGGGGTGCGACTCGAGCGCGTGCCAGTCGACGACACCGCTACCGCGCTTGCGCGAATCGCGTCGGAGCGCGACGCAGGTGTGAAAAGCGGAGGCGCGGTCGATCTCCTTTGGGTGAACGGGAAGAACTTCGAGCAGGGCAAGGCAGCCAACCTGTGGCTTACCGACTGGGCCGATGCGGTTCCCAACGCCAGGTACCTCGACGCGGCTGACACGACACTGCAAAAGGATTTTGGGGTGGCGGTCGACGCGCAGGAACTGCCCTGGAGCCGCGCGGCGTTCGTGTTCGCGTACGACCCCAACAAGATGACGTCGCCACCACGCACGTTCGCCGAGTTCGCGTCATACGCGAAGGCACACCCGGGTCGAGTGACGTATCCGGCTCCGCCGGACTTCACCGGTTCCGCGTTCGTCCGCCAGGCCGTCCAGGCGCTCGGTGAAGACAAGGCGATGAAGCTCCTCGCCGATCTGGAGCCGTCGCTGTGGCAAGGGGGCCGAAATCACCCCAAGGACGAGGCCGAGCTCGAGCAACTGTTCGCGAACGGCCAGGTCGATCTTGCGATGAGCTACAACCCGAATTTCGTCGACACCGCGGTTCAGCGCGGGGAGTTCCCGACGACGGTTCGGCCGTATGTGTTCGAGTCGGGAACGCTCCAAAACGTGAGTTTCCTTGCGATTCCCGCGAACGCCGCGCACCGCCAAGGAGCAGAAGTCGTCGCGAACCTGATGCTCTCACCCGAGCTGCAGGCCCTCAAAGCCGCCCAGGTCGGGATTCCGACGGTGCTCGACATGGCCCGGCTCACCGACGCGCAACGAACCCGGTTCAATGCCGTCGCTTCGTCGCCGTATCGGCTGGCGGCCTACGGCACCCCGCTCGGCGAGCTCGCGGCAGCCAGGGTGCCTGAGATCGACCGCCGCTGGAAGCAGGACGTGCTCCGATGAGCGGTCTTCAGTGTCGCTGTGTGTGGGTCGAGATTGGCGGGCGCCCAGTCCTCCGCGGGGTGGACCTCGCGGTGAGGTCCGGCTCTGTATGCGCGCTCGTCGGGGAATCAGGGGCGGGCAAGACCACCCTCTTGCGCACTGTCGCGGGCCTGTCGACCGTCGTCGACGGCTCGATCGAGATGGGCGGCCGGTCGATTCTCGGTCGCCGGCCTGAACGGCGGCGAGTCGGCTTCGTCTTCCAGGACGCAAGGCTTTTCCCGACGATGAGCGTGGGTGACAACGTGGCGTACGCGCGACGGGTTCGGGGAGAGGGTCGCGCCGAGCGCTTGGCCGCAGCGCAGGAGCTCCTCGCGGAAGTTGGGCTGTGCGAACGTATGGCCGACCGCCCGAACGCGTTGTCCGGCGGCGAGGAGCAACGGGTGGCCCTGGCCCGGGCGCTGTGCGGGGAGCCTGACCTCTTGTTGCTCGACGAGCCTCTCAGCGCAGTCGACGGTCCACGCCGCGACGACCTCCGCGCGCTACTTCGACGATTGCAGCGCACCCATGCCGTCACCACGGTCATCGTCACCCACGATGTGTCCGATGCAGCCGCGCTGGCCGAACAGATCGCAGTGCTCGACGACGGCGTCATCGTGCAGTGTTCGCCACCTGATGAGTTGTTCGAGCGTCCGCTCAGCCCCCGAGTCGCGCGCCTCACCGGCAACCCCAACCTCCTGCGAGCGACACCCGACGAAGCGCTGTGCTTCTCTGGGTCCGGCCCCACGCCTGATCGTCGCGGTGATGACGTGTTCACGATCCGCCCCGAACATGTGCGTCTCGACGCGAACGCTGACTCGTTGACGAGCGTCGCCGACTGCGAACCGCGTGGCACCTACATCCGAGTGCAGCTCGTGGGCCCCGTCGGTCGACTGGTCGCGCACGTGGCGCCCGCCCGTCGGTTGCGTCGGGGTGATCGGGTTGCGGTCACCGTGCCTCGCGAGCACCTCTGGCGGTTTCCCGAGGATCAAGGGATCCGCCATCCGGCGGGTCGTCGTGGCTGAGCGAGCGTCGCGCGAAGTTGACCCTCTGGCCGGCGGTGACGACCACCATCGCCGCGAAGATCCATGCGACCAGCACGGCGTGTTGGTGGAAGACGCAGAACGCGACGTAGGCAACGATCGTCTCCGTACCCTCAGCGATGCCGCCGACGAAGTGCAGCGAGCGCTCGTCGGGTCGCTGCCGCGCGCTGCGCTCCGCGATCGAGGACCACGCCAGAAACGCCGCGCCGGAGATGTAGTAGCTGACGAGGAGCGCGGCGCAGGCGACACGCGCCTCAGGTACCGCGATGGCAACGCCGAGCACGAACCCACCATAGATAGCGAAGTCGGCGACGATGTCAAGGTAACCGCCGAAGTCAGTCGCGCCACGGCGGCGAGCTACTGGACCGTCGAGACCATCGGCGACGCGGTTGGCGATCCACAGGCCCAACGCCAGCCACCACAATCCGAAGCCGGCCGCGACACACGCGCCGACGCCGAGGCCGAAGCCGAAGCCGGTGATGGCGTTCGGCGACACACCGGCACCGGCGAGACGGACCGCGATCGCGTCGAGCGGACCGGCGACTCGAGGACGCAACACCGCGTCGAGCATCGTCAGCACCGCTCCCGGGCCGGGATACCCGTCGGGGTACTGCCTGCGATCGCGACCATGACCGTGCTCTTCGGGGGTGCGGTGGTCGGGATCCTGGTGTCGTCGCTGCGGCCGGGCCAGATCTCGGGCGGCGCGATCGGGCTGGGCGCCTGGACCGCGGTACTCGGCGACCCATCGTTTTGGCGGGCGGTCACGTTTACGCTCTGGGTCGCGGCGGGTGCGACGGTCGTCTCGGCGTTCCTCGGCCTCGGCGCCGCGGTGCTGTTCCGACGCGTAGGGTTCGGCCGCGTGCTGTTCGGGGCACCAATCGCGGTACCGCACCTCGTCGTGGCGGCGCTTGCAGTGGTGTGGTTCGCTCCTGGTGGCTTGATGGACCGCGTCGGCGTGAATGCCCTGCCGTTGGTGGGCGACGCCCATGGCTTCGGGATCATCGCGGTGTACGTATACAAGGAGACTCCCTTCCTCGCCCTCCTGGTGCTCGCGGCGTGGGACCGCCGGACCGAGGAGCTCGAGGAGACAGCGGCGACACTCGGCGCGAGTTGGTGGGGGCGTCTACGCGACGTCGTGCTGCCACGGGTCGGGCCGCCACTCGCCGCGGGGTCGCTGATCGTCGCGGCGTTCGTGATCGGCGCGACCGAGGTGCCGCTCGTGGTCGGGTCGACTCGGACGGACACCATCGCGACGTACGCGCTGTCGCTCACTCGCACCGACGGCCCCGCGGCGCGGGCCGCCGCGGCGGCTGCGCTCATCGTCGCGGCCATGATCTCCCTGGCACTGGGCGGACTGTGTGTCACCCTGTGGCGGAGGACACGCCGATGAGCCGGCGCGTCATGGCGATCCTCGTGGCGACGGCGGTGATCGTGTCGCTGCTGCCGCTCGTCGTGCAGGCCGGCGCCAACGAGTGGCACGCTCCGGCGCTGGTACCGCAGCGCTTCGGATGGCGCGGGATCGACGCAGTCTTCGGGGATCCGTTGCTGGGACGCGCAGTGTTCAACTCTTTCGTGGTCGCGACCATCGCCGTGGCGCTCGCGTTGGCCATCGGGTGGCCGGCCGCACGGGCACTCGCCGTGGCCGATCGACCGGGTCCCCTCGTGGTGCTCATTGCGGCGCCCCTGCTCGTCCCCGGTCTCGTCGTCGGGGATGGCCTGTCGGTGTGGTTCCTGCGCCTGCATCTCGCCGATCATCTTCTCGGCGTGGCGCTGGCGCATCTCGTGTACGTGCTTCCGTATGTGATCCTCGCCCTGACGCCCGGCTTCACGCGTCAGGTGTTCGACGCCGACGAAGCCGCTTCCACCCTCGGAGCGTCGCGACCGTTTCGCCTCTCGACCGTCACGCTGCCCGCCGTTCGGTCGAGCTTGTGGCTGGCGATCGGGCTCGGTTTCATCATCTCGTGGAGCCAGTTCGGCACGAGCCTCGGCGTCGGCGGGGGCCTTCCCATGCTTCCCCTGGTTCTGG
Source organism: Acidimicrobiia bacterium (assembly GCA_040880805.1). Classification (NCBI taxonomy): domain Bacteria; kingdom Bacillati; phylum Actinomycetota; class Acidimicrobiia; species Acidimicrobiia bacterium. Next base: position 34,651 of record JBBDHW010000061.1, read on the forward strand.
TGCCCTTTGTGCGCAGCGATCCCCAAATCGCCGCCGTGCTCGACCTGGTGTTCCTCGTGCCACCGCTCGTCGTGCTTCTCCTCGCGGGCCGGCGCCACGTTCACACTGCCTGATAGTGCAGTGGTCGCGCGGGACCTCGGCGGTCGGATTGGTGGTCGAATGCGGGCACGAACAGTTTGATGCTTGGATCCAGACGCGAGGCGCGCCGAATCGAGCGTCCAGCGCATCGAACCTCACGTGGACCGACTCCTGAACCGTGTCCGCGCCCTCGAGCTCGCTACCCGCCCCGACGATCCCGAGGTCGAGCGGGCACTCGCTCGTCGATGGGACGAGCTGCCTGAGCATGTCCGAACGCCCGGCCAGCTGCTCGGCCGCCGCCTCGCAGGATGCGAAGGAACCCACGGCGTGTTCCCCGCGTGCGACTTCGCTTGCAAGCCCTGTTACCACTCCGTCGACGCGAACCGGGTACCGATCGACGGGGCGCACACCACAGCCGTCGTCGAAGCACAAATGGCATATTTCCGTGCCCACCGGGGGCCCGTCCAGCATGCGCAACTGATCGGCGGCGAGGTCTCGCTGCTCTCACCGGAAGACCATGCCGCGACCATCGAGGTCATGCGAAGCCACGGCCGGATGCCCATGAGTTTCACCCACGGTGACTTCGACTACGAGTATCTCCTGCGGCTGGCCGTTCGACCTGACGGCAGTCGCCGCTTCGACGTCGTGTCGTTCGCGGTCCATATCGACTCGACGATGTTCGGGCGGCGCGGGATCGAGCATCCCACCAACGAGACCGACCTCAACCCGTACCGTGCACGGTTCTGCGCGATGTTCGATCGGCTCGAAACAGAACACGGCGTACGTTCGCATCTGGCGCACAACATGACGGTCACGCCTGCGAACGTCGACCAGATCCCGGCCGTGATCGGGGCGTGTCGCACGATGGGGTTCCGGGTCTTGTCCTTCCAGCCCGCCGCGTACATCGGCAACGAGGCGCGCTGGCGAGAGGATTTCCGCGCCATGAGCGACGACGACGTCTGGGACCAGGTGGAACTCGGCGCCGGCACGCGGCTGCCGTACAAGGCAGTTCAGGTCGGAGACCTCCGCTGCAACCGCACGACCTGGGGGTTCTTCGCCGGGGATCGCTATGTCCCACTCCTCGACGACACCGAACCCGCCGACCTGGAAGTCCGCGACGCGCTGTTCGCCGCCTTTCCCCGCAGCTTCTTGTTCGTCCCGCGATCGCTGCAGGCCCTTCGGGTTGCGCGGGCTCTTGCTCGACGGCCGAGTGGCATTGCGCTCGCAGCGGCGTGGGCCCGACGGGCCGTGCGTCGAGCGGGTGGGATCGGACAGCTCCGCCAAGGCGTCCAGCCGCTCACCTTCGTGATGCACAATTTCATGGACGCACGTGATGTCGCACCGGCGTGGGAGCTCCTCCAGCGCGGTGTGATGAGCCTCGACCCGGCGATTCGAGCCACTCAGGAGCGGCTCCAAGCCTGCTCGTATGGGATGGCCCATCCGGACATCGACCAGATCGTCCCGGCCTGCGCCCAACATTCAGTCTTCGATCCCGGCGAGAACCGCCAGCTCGTGACCTTGCTCGCGTCACCGAAACGGCGTCCGGCGCCCGCGAGCCGCCGCTGATCGCGTGAGCGCAGCAAACCTCGTCTGAAACCGGGACTACGGAACGCTCGAATCAGGACGCGACGAGCAAGGTCGCCACCATCCTGCTTCACGGAGGCCGGGAATCATGAAGTTGAGCGTGTAGTTGACCGGTACGAGCGAGATGATGCGGGGAGCGCCGGGAAGCACGCGCGATTCGCGAGTCGAGGAAGTCGTGGCGCCGCCGGCGGGTTCCCTCGGTATCCGAGTTCGCGAGTGAGGAGCGTGGCATGCGTCTTCGACGTGTTCGGGCAGCGAAGACGGTCGACGAGGACCGCGAGGCGAGGCTCGAAGACATCAGCCCGGCCGCATTCTCGGCCTGTTCGCGAAATTCACTTGGACCGGATGCTGTGGGGTCCGTCGTGCGCGGCGTGCCTCATCTCTCCCGTGTACCTTGACGACGCAGCGCATCGGAGGGAGTTCGAAGCAGTGCTGTTCGCGTCGAACGGGACTCCGTGATCGGTCCGGCTGATAGCCGCCGCGGCGCGGGGGCTGCCCGATGATCGACGACGTCGGTTCACTCGCCCCGGACTTCGAGCTTGCAGACGAGTCTGGCGCGAGGTGGCGGCTGTCCGCGCATCGCGGCCAGCCGTGCGTCCTCATGTTTCACCGGCATCTCGCGTGCTTGCCGTGTCAGGACCATCTGCTCGCACTGCGAGACCATGTGGAACGTTTCGGCGACGCGACGATCGCGGTAGTGACGTTTTCCGACGTCGAGCGTCTCGCGGCGTATCGATCCGCGCTCGCGTTGCCATTCGCGGTGTTGAGCGACGGCGATCGCAGCGTCTACCGACGGTATGGGCTCGAGCGCGGCTCGTGGTGGCGGATCTACGGTGTGCGCACACTCCGCGAATACGCGCGCCTGTTGCGCGCCGGCCGCCGCCCCACACGACCGACCGAGGACACGTTGCAACTCGGTGGTGACTTCGTGATCGATCCCGACGGCGTCATCGTCTTCGCGGCGCGGCCCGCGAGCCCGGCGACTCGACCATCGGTCGAGGTGCTCATCGACGCGGTCGAGGCGTGCCGCTGAACGATCCTGGAAGCCCTGATCGCCGAGGCGGGTTCCCAGTTCACCCACGTGTCACACGATGGTCGGAGGCCTCGATGTTGCGAGCAGTCTGGAACGGCGCAGTCGTAGCCGAAAGCGATCACACCGTCGTCGTCGACGGGTACCACTACTTCCCTCGCGCATCGGTGCGCTCCGAATACTTGCAAGCGAGCGACCACCACTCGCGTTGCGGCTGGAAGGGAACGGCCAGCTATTACTCCCTCGCCGTCGACGGGGAGCTGAACCGCGACGCGGCGTGGTACTACCCGGACCCTGCAGCGGCCGCAGCCACGATCGATGGCTACGTGGGCTTCTGGCACGGGGTGACGATCAGCGAGATCGACGACGAGACCGCTTCGGCGTGTGACCCACCGGGAGTAGATCGCCCGATCCGAGCATGACCCGGCGCCTCCTGGTGATCGGCGGCGACGCGGCCGGGATGAGCGCGGCGTCGCAGGCACGTCGCCGTCGAGACGTGGATGCCCTCGAGATCGTGGCGTTCGAGCGCGGGAATCACGTTTCGTACTCTGCCTGCGGGATCCCGTCGTTCGTCGCGTCGGAGGTCGCGACCTCCGACGAGTTGATCGCCCGGGACATCTCGGAGTTCCGGGATGGGCTCGACATCGATGTGCGGATACGCCATGAAGTCGTCGAGATCGATGTGTCCCGGCGTGCGGTGCACGTGCGTGCGCTCGATGACGCGACCGAGCGCTGGGAGCCCTTCGACGAACTGGTCGTGGCGACCGGAGCAGTCCCGGTTCGGCCGTCTCTTCCCGAATTCGACGCGTCGGATGTCTTCGGGCTCCAGGTCCTCGACGACGGGATCGCGCTGCGGCGCGCGATCGACACCGGCAGCCCACGCCGCGCGGTGGTCGTCGGTGGCGGCTACATCGGCCTCGAGATCGCCGAGGCGCTCGTCATGCGAGGGCTTTCGGTGACGCTGGTCGACGCCGGTGCCCAGCCGATGCACACGCTCGATCCCGACATGGGTGCGCTCGTCGCCGACGCGCTCCGGGCCGCCGGCGTCACGGTCCATCTCGATGAGCGGGTCGAAGCGATCGATCACCCATCCGGGAACGGGCTCACGGTGATCACCACGGCCCGCACGGTCCCGGCGGACCTTGTCGTCTGCGGGCTCGGTACCCGGCCCAACTCGGGTCTCGCCGCTCGCGCGGGCGTGCCCGTCGGCGTGACCGGCGGAGTGGTCACCGACGCGCGGATGCACACCGCGATCGAGGGTGTGTGGGCCGCGGGTGACTGTGTGGAGACCCGCCACCGAGTTTCGGGCCGTGCGGTGGCGATCGCGCTGGGCACCCACGCGAACAAGCAGGGCCGGGTCGCAGGCATCAACATCGGTGGCGGCTCCGCGTCGTTTCCCGGTGTGATCGGCACCGCGATCACCAAGATCTGCGGTGTCGAGATCGCGAGGACCGGCCTGAACGAGGCGCAGGCCGCCGACGCAGGCTTCGAGTTCGTCAGCGTCGCGATCGACTCCACCACGAAGGCCGGGTACTTTCCGGGCGCGGCGCCAATCCGACTCAAGATGATCGCCGACGCGAAGGATGGACGCGTGCTCGGTGCGCAGATCGTGGGAGGCGACGGCGCGGCGATGCGCATCGACGCCATCGCGGTCGCGATCTGGAGCGGCATGACCGTCGACGAGCTCTCGAGTCTGGACCTCGCGTACGCGCCGCCGTTCGCGCCGGTGTGGGACCCGATTCTCATCGCGGCCCGCAAGGGCGCCGAAGCGGTCGCTGGGCGGCAGGCCGTCTCGTGAGTCGCCGCGGAGCGGAGTTCGATCTGGTCGTGATCGGTGGAGGCGCCGGGGGTCTGAGCGCGGCCCGCGCCGGTGTGCGGCACGGGGCCCGCACGGTGTTGGTACACGACGGCCCCATCGGCGGTGACTGCACATTCACCGGCTGCGTGCCCTCGAAAGCGCTGATCGAAGCCGCCGCTCGCGGCGCCACGTTCGTCGAGGCGTTCGCTGCGGTCCACCGCGCGGTCGAGACGATCGCGCGCACCGAAACCGCCGACGTCCTCGAAGCCGAGGGCATCACCGTCCTCGCCGGCCGCGGCCGATTCGTCGCACCCCGGGAGCTCGACGTCGACGGACGGCGCGTCCGCGCCCGGCGGGTTGTCGTCGCGACCGGCGCGGCGCCGGTCATACCTCCAATCGTTGGGCTCGGCGATGTCGCGTACCTCACGAACGAGAACGTGTTCAACCTCCGACGCGCTCCCACGTCGCTGACTGTTCTCGGCGGCGGCGCGATTGGTTGCGAGCTCGCGCAGGCGTTCCGGCGCCTCGGTTCGGCCGTAACGGTGATCGAAGCGCTCCCGCGGCTCGTCGCGCGCGAGGAACCGGAAGCGTCCATTGTCCTGGAGGACACGTTCGCCGCCGAAGGCATCACCGTGTGCACGGGAAGCTCCGTCACCAAGGTCGAAGCGAACCCAGATACGACGGTGCTCGTGGGCCTCGACGACGGCAATTCGGTGGTGTCGGATCTGCTGCTGATCGCGGTCGGCAGACGGCCCGTGACCGAGGGCCTGGATCTGGAGGAGGCGGGAGTCGAGACCGACGAGCGCGGCTTCGTCAAGACCGATGATCATCTCGCCACCACCGCGCGCGGGATCTGGGCGGTCGGAGACGTCGCCGGGAAGCTCCAGTTCACACACGCCGCCGACGAGATGGGCCGGATCGCGGTCGCGAACGCGTTCAGCAGGATGCGGAAGCGGCGATTCAATCCGGTGTGGATCCCGTCGGTGACGTACACGACACCCGAGATCGGCCGGGTCGGCTTGGCCGAGGCCGACGCGGTGGCACGCGGTGGACGGGTGGCGTACTTGCCGATGTCGGAGGTCGACCGTGCGATCGTCGCCGGCCAGACCCGCGGGTTCGTGAAACTGGTGGCCGGCCCGCGACGGATCCTGCGCAACGCCGGGGGTGGCCAGATCCTGGGCGCGACAGTCGTTGCCGAACGCGGCGGCGAAATCGTGCACGAGGCGGTACTCGCGATGCGTACGAAGATGTTCACCGGGCGCCTCGCCGAAGCGGTCCACGCGTATCCGACCTGGTCGGTGGCGATCCAGCAGGCGGCCGCGCAGTTCTTCATGGAGATCGGCGGACGGTCCGCGCGACCGGCGCGGCGAGAGTGACGGTGTGGCGATCCGTTACTTCGACCGACCGAAGATCGTCGTCCGAGGGTTGAACGCGGCCCACGCGAACCAGAACGTGTCCAGGTGCGTGCTCGGCGCGAGCGCACGGCCCGCGAGCGCACCCGAGGTGGCGCGCCCGAACCCATCCCATTCCGAACCGGTTTCACGGTCGACGAAGCCGCGACCGCGCCTCCACCGGAACGTGAGCTGCGTCCCGTCGACCACGGGGTCGAAGACGCCGACTGCGCCGACGTCTCGCCCGGAGCTGACCGAATCGGTGTCGAGCGCGGAGGCAGTTCCCGCGCTCCACCAGACCGTGAGCGGGCCGTGGTTGGTGGTGACGTCGACCACGTGTCGCGTGCGGAGCGTGTCGTAGGTGACCGCGGTTCCGGACGCGCCATCGTCGATGCCGACAACGCGAGTCATCGGGCGGAGGCGAGCGTCGATGTTCCCGTCGTAGAGGAACGGCCGGTTGCCGGCGTTGTCGTAGCCGACGTACGGGTTGGTGCCGTACGCCCGATCGAATCCTGTGTCGGTCGTGAGGACGAGACCGTCGGGGTTCGCACGGCGCCAGTCGCGCCACGCGACCGTTGCCACGGGGAATGTCGACAGTGTCGTACCGGTCAGGACACCCGCGACCGCTCGTCCTTCGAACTGTACCCACAGCGATTCGGTCTGCCGGTCGTACATCACCAGGTCGGAGCGATACAACAGACCGGAGGTCCCGAAGTCGACGACTCGGCCGCCGACGCGTCGATCGAACGCGATCGCGGTGTTGCACAACGGGCAGTACGTGACCGCGACCGGGACTCCGTCGAGCGTGTCGTTCACGATCTCGTGCCACACGAGGATCCGCACCGGGTAGGCACGGGACTCGCCGTCGAGTTCGACTGCGATCACGGGTTCGCGCTTGTCGAGCCAGTCGACGTCGGCGGCCCGCTCGAACCGCGGTGAGTCGATCGCGGGGATCCCATCGGGCGGGGGACCGCCGGATCGCAGCGCGCCCGGGTTGACCAACGGCTTCGGGAGACCGGGCGCCCTCGGGTCGTCGAGCGCGGACGGCACGTCCTCGCGGGGGCTCGACACGATCTGCGGCGTCTCGGCGTCGCGGGCCGACGCCGGCCCCGATACGCCGACCGCGATCGAGGATGCAAGCACGAGGGCCAGGCCGAACGACACGCCGGTCCGGTGCCGGTGGGTACCCGCACGCGGCCGCATCTAGACGTCGACGCCGTAGAACGTGTGGAGCTTCTCGCGCAGTGTGGATTCGGGGAGTGCCGCGCGTTCGACTTCGATGAGTTTGCCGTTCTTGTCGTAGAAGGCGGTGAGGGGCATGCTGTTGCCGCCTCCGAGCTCGTCGTGCAGTCCGCTCTTCTGGGCTCCGCGGATGTCGCGCGCCAACGGCCACCACAGGATGTGGTGGCGTCTCGGCATGTAGAGGGGGTCGCCGGTCTCGAGCGAGTCGACACCGATGAACTGCACCGTTCCCTTGAGTTGCTTCGACACGGTGGAGAAGCCGGGAAGCTCGGAGTCGCAGGCGCTACACCATGACGCGAAGAAGTTGACGACGACGGGAGTTCCCCGATAGTCCGCGAGCTTCACGCGGCCGTCGCCTTGGAGGTGCGGGAGATCAAACCGTTGAGGAGACGTGACGCCGGTGGTGTTGTCGGCGCTCGACACCGCCAGCACCGCGACCGCGGCGACGATCGCGACCGCAGCCGCGGCGAGGCCGAAGCGGGTTCGGCGGCGTCGCCGGGAACTCGCGCGCGCCGCGTCTGACTTGCGTTCCCGAGCCGAGATCGTGGGCCGGCCCTTGGGCGCGGTCGCGCTCGGCCGACGGGCCGGTCGAGGCTCGGCGACGTCGGGAGACTTCGGGACGCGCGGACCTGCATGTTTCCGTGCTCCGCGTGATTTCTTCGCCATCAGGGTCCTTTCATCCGAGGGTGACGAGGTTGTCGAGCCCGATCGCACGCAGCCCGCCTTGGAGTTGGCTCGTCACCCAGGTGAGCCGGTTGAACGTGAGCAGCACACCGAAGAACGCGAGCGAAGTCGCCGAGATGATCGTCAGCGCGGTGAAGTGCCGTTTGACGAACGCGAAGACCCGCGTGAGGTGCCCGAACGCGAGTCCGGCGACGAGGAAGGGGATCCCGAGCCCCAGCGAGTACACGGCGAGGAGCGACGCGCCACGCGCGGCATCGCCTCGTGTCGCGCTGATCGCAAGCACCGATCCGAGTACCGGGCCGATGCAGGGGGTCCACCCGAACGCGAACGCCGCGCCGATGATCGGCGCCGCGAACGGCCCGAGCCGCGACGCGCTCGCGTGGAAGCGTTTCTCCGCGAACAGCCACGGCGATCGCAGCACGAGGGATGCCAGCAGGAACAGCGCCATCGACAACACGACGAGTCCCGAGATGCGAGTCAGGAGCAGCTGGTTCTGCACCAGCGTGTGTCCGATCGACGTCGCGCCGAGCCCGAGGAGGATGAACACCACCGAGAAGCCCGCGACGAACAGCCCCGTGTCGCGCGCGATGCGGCCGAGGTGGCGCCGGCTCGGTTCGCGTACCTCGGCGACTTCGAGGCCGGTGATGAGTGCGAGATAGGCGGGGACGAGTGGCAGGACACACGGCGAAAGAAACGAGACGACACCGCCACCGAACGCGGCGAGGTACGAGACGGAGTCACCGCCCATCGCGCAGCAACCCTTCGGCGAAACGGTGCAGGCGGATCGTCGCCAGTGGTGGTGGTGAGCAGGCCGCCAAGCGCCCGAGGCTGCGCTTGAGCGCGACCGTCAGCGAGATTCCGTCGCGACATACCGTGCAGCGTTCGGCATGCTCGAGAATGCTCGCCGCGGTGGCGTCGCCGAGTTCACCGTCGACCAACGCGTCCAGCGCCTGACGGCTGTGGCGGTGCCTGCTCGTGCCCACGACGCGGGAACCCGCCGACCGGGGCCTCGATTCCCTGGAATGAGTTGGGGACGCGCAGGGTTACCGGGGTGTGGAGGAGCCACAGCGACCGGGGGCCGGGGCATCAGTGGATGACCTTCGCCGCGCCGCGTTCGCGCGGTACGTCGTCCCGGAACTCGAGGTGCTGGCCCGGGTGGCAGCCTCGATCGTCTCTCGCCCGGCCGACGCGGAGGATCTCGTCCAGGACACGCTCTTGCGCGCCTATCAAGGGATCGACCGCTTCGATGGTGCGCATCCTCGGGCCTGGCTGCTCACGATCATGCGCAACGCCGAGATCAACCGCACCCGTCGACGCCGACCCGAGTTGCTCCGCGACCCCGACGCCGAACTCGAGCGCCTCGCGGCCCGCCCGACAGAGCCCGGCAGCCTCACCGAAGATCTCGCGTTCCGCGCCGAGTTCGACGGCGTCGTGGCGCGTGCGCTCGGCGCGCTTCCCGACAAGTTCCGCCGAGTTGTGGAGCTCGTCGACATCGACGGGCTCAGCTACGCGGAGGCCGCCCGACTGCTCGGAGTCCCGGAAGGGACGGTGATGAGCCGTGTCCACCGGGCACGGAAACGGATTCGTGATCGCCTCGCGACCACAGGCGTCGCCCCCCGCCGGAGGATGTGATGACACCGATATCCAAACTCGTGGCAAGGGCCGAGTGTCGACATGTCGCCAAAGCGCTGCAGGCATATCTCGACGGCCAGACCGACGACGTGACCGCAGCGCGCGTCGCGCGGCACCTCGACGCATGCCATCGATGCGGCTTCGAGGAGCGGACATATCGCGAGCTCAAGTCGAGCTTGGCCCGCCGAGCTCCTCATGTCGACGAGCTCGCCGTCGCGCGCCTGCGCATGTTCGCGGCCGAGCTTGTCGGGGGCCCACCGACGAACGGTCACGACCCGTCCTGAGCGCGCGGCGCGCGCACGGTACTGGCGCCACAGTGCACGAGATCCTGCTGCCACGAACCGACACCGGCGTGTTCCTGCAGGCCGCGGTCGTGTTCCCGGCGCTCCTCGGAGCCCTGGTTCTGGTGCGTCGAGACCGCGACCTACGTATCTTCGTACTCGGCATCTTGGTGTTCACGCTCGCGCTCTTCGGGGTCCGCGCTCTGCACTGACGAGCGCGTCGCGGACGAGGTCGTCTGGCGTCGGGCGCGTGACCGGCGGCACGACGCCCGCGCAGATCTCGTCTACCCAGGTGAGGTCGCAGGTCCATCGCCCGACATCGTCGAGCGCGCGGCACGAATCGCCGGGTCTGGCCACGCTTACTTCCCGAAGGAGCAAGGCCACCGCCAGCGGGTTCCATTGCTGCCCGGAGTGCTCCTCCAGCACGCGACGGGCATCGGCGGGTGCCATGCCCTTGCGATAGTGGCGGTCGGTCGTCATCGCGTCCCACGCATCGGCGACCGAGACGATCGACGCGGCGAGAGGAATGGAGTCGCCGCTGATACCGTCGGGGTAGCCGCTCCCGTCGTGGCGCTCGTGGTGCCAGCGGACGATGTCGCTCGCGGAGCCGAGCCCTTCGGAATGCGCGAGGAGCTCGGCACCACGAGCCGAGTGTGTCTGGATCTCGCGATACTCGTCGTCGGTGAGCCGCCCGGGCTTGGTCAGTAGATCGCTCGGCACGACAAGCTTGCCGATGTCGTGGAGAAGACCGCCGAGACCGACGTCGCGCAGCTGTTCAGGCGTCAACGCGCCGCGCTCGGCAGTGCGCATCGCCAGGTCGGCCACTCGGGTCACGTGCTCGCGGGTCAACGGATCCTTCCGGTCGAGTGCCGCGACAAAGGCGTGTACCTCCGGTGAGAGCCCGAGCTCGAGCGCGAGGCGCGGATCATGGTTGACGAGGGGCGCGAGCAGGTCGGTCACCGAACGGCCGGGCCGATACGCGAGCGCCAGGCCCAGGAGCGCGACAAGAACACCGCCCGTTTCGAGGGCATGCGCGAGCCACCAGGTCACTGACGGTGCGCTCGAGTTCGCGCCGACCGCCGCCGAGACCCCGAGATCGACGATGGCAACCGCGGTGACCAGCGACGCGACTCGCCGGCCGATGCGAAACAGGCGCACGTGGCGCCAGGCGAGCACAACCACACCGAGAATGGCCGCCGCCGTGAGCGGGACCGTCACGAGGCCGGCGTGCTCCAGCGCCGGCACAACCGTCGGGAATGCGAGCATCGTGCCGGCCAGGAACACGGTCGCGATGATGGATACGGCACTCCAGGTCTTCCAGGCTCTCCGGATACCCCTGAAGTGGGCCGATGCGGTCAGGATCGGGAGCGCGACGACGAGTCCGATCGGCAACGCGAGGGCGCCTGCCGTCGCGCTGACGTTCGCGTCGTGGTAGAGGTATCCCGCCACGGTGACACCGTGAACCAGCGAGAGCACGGACAGCGCAAGCACACTGGCTCCCAGCAGCGAGATCTCGGGCAGACCTCGCCGCAGACCAAGCGCGATCACCCAGCCTGCCAACGCAACGCACATCGCGGCGCCGCCCGTCACGGCCCAGAATTGCATGGCCGCGGAGGCCCAGGCTCCGCCCGCGGTTCTCGAGGCGGACCGCGCGAGCAGGCCGATCGAGAGCCCGACGCCGACGCCGACGATCACCGCGGCACGGATCCGAACGGAGCTCCGATCGTGCGGCGCGGTATGGGACACCACGCCCGTCGTGCCCGGACTCCCCCACATCAGGTCGCCCACCTCTCCACGATCCTCCCCACGATGATCTCCTCGCCGGAATACCACTGTCCGCAGTTATCTGGCTACGAAACCCACGGAGAGCGCGAGATCTTCCCGGTTCCTGGCGACTCAGACAGTCGTCGCCTGCTCTGCGGCACGTTCTCGCGCATGCGGCGGGAGTGCGTCAACGCAAGGAGCTCTTCGGGAGCTGGGCGGGCATGCGGTCCGGACTGCACGCTGGCGTGGCGGACCCGGACGTGAGGGTCGAGCAAGAAGAACGCCGGCTCGAAGCAGTGGCGGTCATGATTCACGAAGATGTCGAGCTGCTCGCCGATCGAGAGGCCCGCGCTGTACGCAACGGGAATCGACGTCTGGCGGTCTCGGGTTGATCGTGCCTCGGCTTCCGAGTCCGTCGAGATCGCCACCCATCGCAACTCGGCGATCTCGGTTTCGGCGCTGAGCTACTGCACTCGATCGAAGGAGGCGTGGCAGATCGGCACCATGCGGCGCGGGAGAAGTAGACCACCGCCCACGACCCGGCGACGGGTCCCGGAGACTTGTCGCACTCACGTCGAGTGTTGAGAGCGCCAGATCGGGAAAGATCTCACCGTTGTGAAGTCTCGGCATGGTCGGCCACTTCCGGTCTCGGAAACCCGACCGTCCCACTCGCCACTCCGCCCCCGGCGCCTACCGTCGGTCAGTCGGGCCGCGCTCGCCCGGGATCTGATCGATCGGAGCAACTCGACACGCGGAGAGGAAACCGATGCTCGCCACGACGAACGGGACGCAGTAGTTGACGGCGACGCGTACCCAGGTGATCCATGTCGCGTCGCCGTCGACGATGGTGGAGCCCTGGTTCACGGCCGAGAGGAGCGTGCCCACGACAAGGGCGACTCGTCCCGCTGTCCTCGCCGTCACGCCGTGGGCGCAGAGCCGGGCGCATTCCCGCGGTGTCGACCAGGTCAGCGGCTGTTGCTCCATCCTCAGCCCCCTTCTCGCTCGCTCCGCTCGTCGGAGCGCGCCGATCTCAGCCGGGTGGGGACGGTACCCGAGAACTCGGGTTCCCTCGGCGTCGAATCCCAGTCGGGAACCCGTCCGCGCGGCTGCGCCTTCCCGCGCGAGTGTGGTCGTGCCGGACACCACGTTCGGACGGGAAGAGTGTTCGCCGGCAACGGGTTTCGTTGCCAGCCAGTCCTCGACGAGTGCACCCACGGCGCAGACCGCGCAGGGCGCCGTCGAGTCGCATCAGTCGGAAGGAGACGATGATGGATCCGTGGACCGCGATCGAGACGGAACGGTTGGCGTTGGCCGACGATCTGGGCTTACTGACCGACGAGGATTGGGATGCGCAGAGCTTGTGCGCGCAGTGGAAGATCCGCCACGTAGTGGCGCATCTCGTCGGCGCGACGACGATGACCACAGGGGCCGGGATGGTGGGCCTCGCGAAGAGCGGGTTCAACATGAATCGGTTCATGGCTCGGGATGCGATCACCCGCGGCGACGGCAATGCGCCTGGGGTGCTGCTGGAGCAACTCCGGGAGACCGCCGCATCGCACAAGACGCCGCCGATGACCAAACCCGACGACGTGCTCCTCGAGGTCGTGGTGCACGGCGAGGACATTCGGAGACCACTCGGTCTCCATCGCGACTTCCCGGCCGGGACGCTCGTTGGAGCCGCTGATCGGCTCAAGGGGTACGGCTTCCCGTTCGGCGTCAAGAAGAAGATCGCTGGGCTTCAGCTCCAGGCGACCGACGCCGAATGGTCGGTCGGCGATGGACAGGTCGCCACGGGTTCGCTGGAAGCGCTGGTCATGGCGATGGCCGGTCGGCGGGTCGCCCTCGCCGACCTCTCGGGACCTGGTGTGGGAACGCTGGCCGAGCGACTCCCGACCGCGTGAAGTGAACGACCCTGCCGCTGGTGTCGGGGAATGCGTCGAACGCACTCCGGGTTCCGTCATGACCGAGTCTGTGATCCTTGTAGGGAGGAACCGATGCCGGAAACGCCCGATCTCCAGTCGCGTATTGACGACACCATGAACGGCATGACCCCCGCGAACGTGCAGGAGATGATCGACCGCATGGTCGACGATCTCCGCGCCCGGCGAGTGACTCCCGGTATCGAGATCGGCGAGGCCGCACCGATGTTCAGCGCGCCGAACGCGACCGGTGAAGTTGTGACGCTCGAGGACCGCCTGGCCGGCGGGCCGGTGGTGTTGTCGTTCTACCGTGGTGCGTGGTGCCCGATCTGCAACATCGAACTCCGTGCGCTCCAAGAATCGCTCCCGGAGATCCGTGCGCTCGGCGCGTCGTTGATCGCGGTCAACCCCCAGAGTCCCGACGACTCGTTGAGTTTCGCCGAGAAACTCGAACTCGACTTCGACGTTCTCAGCGACGTCGACCAAACCATCGCCGCCGCGTACCGGGTTCGGTTCACGCTCAGCGACGAGCTCCAGAGCCTGTACGACCAGTTCGGTATGTCGCTCACCGCCATGAACGCCGACGGTTCCTGGGATCTCCCGGTTCCGGCGACGTTCGTCATCGACGCGCACGGCATCGTGCGGGCACGGCACGTCGACCCTGATTACCGGAAGCGGATGGAGCCGTCCGCGATCCTTGCCGCGCTGCGCGAGCTCGCGGCGCCCTGACCGGGTCACGGTCCCGGTCGAGTGTCGTGGCGGCCCTGCCGCAGCCACGCCCAGACCCGAGCGGTTACTGACGGTGGCGGCGGCGCCTCTGGGTCAGGCAGGAGGTGGGGTGCCTCCTCGGTCGCGACGGTGATGACCTGACGGACGCTCGGCGCGACGAGGACGGTGGTTCCGATCACCAGGGTTGGGACGGTCTCGTTGCCGCGGGCGACCGAACGGACGAACGCGGCGGCAGCCACGTCGTTCCAGATGTCGTGGAATTCGAGTGGGAAGCCGAGACGGTCGAGGCGCCGAGCGAGCGAAGCGGAGATTCCGCAGCCGGGCCGGGTGAAGAACTGGATCGCTTCAGGTTCGGACGGGGCGGCGGCTCCGGGGACGCTCATCGGGCGAGTGCCGCGAGCGCGTCTTCGACGGCGCGGTGGAAGGTGGGATACGCGTAGATCATTCGGCGGAGATCGCGTGTGGGGATCGCGGCCTCGACCGCGAGTGTCAGCATCGAGAGGACCTCACCGCCGGCAGGTCCCATAGCGGTCGCGCCGATCAGCACTCCCCGATCTTCGTCCTCGACAAGTTTCACGAAGCCCTCGTTGCCGACCTTGTGGAGCCAGCCGCGCGCGGAGCTTTGCACGTCCGCGAAACCGATGCGGACGCGACGGCCGGTCTCACGGGCGGCAGTCTCACTCAAGCCGACCGAGCCGACCTCAGGATCAGTGAACGTCACCCGGGGGATCGCCTGGCTGGCGGCCGGTGGGTTACGACCGAGGATGTCGTCGAGCGCGATGCGCGCCTGATGCACCGCCACGTGGGTGAACGGGCCGACGCCGGTGACGTCCCCGATCGCCCAGATTCCCTCGGCGGCGCGAAGTCGCGCGTCGACACTGATCCAGCGTGCGTGCTCGTCGAGGCCGGCGTTGGCGACCCCGAGTGCGACGAGGTCGGGACGGCGTCCGGTCGCGACGAGCAGCCGATCGGCGACGATCTCGGGTCCGGCGTCGACCCGTACAGCAATCTGGTCTCCTTCAATGCGCGCGCTCGCCACCCGCGAGCCGGCGTGCACAGCGATGCCTTCTCGGCGCAGCACATCGGCCAGTAGCAGTCCCACTTCTGGCTCCTCGAGCGGCAACAACCGGTCCAGGGCCTCGACGATCGCAACGCGCACTCCAAACCGCGCGAACACCTGCGCGAGTTCGGCGCCGATCGCACCACCGCCGAGGACGACGAGGGACTCGGGAAGCTCCTTGGCCGCCACCGCATCACGGTTCGTCCAGTAGTCGACTGTTTCGAGGCCCGGGATCGGCGGGATGACCGGCGACGTCCCGGTGGCGAGCACGACCCCTCGGCTGGCCTCGAACCGCTGTCCTGCGACCTCAACCGAGTTCGGGGCGACGAGGCGGCCGACGCCGCGCACGAAACGGCCGCCCTTGCGTTCGTAGCGCTCGACCGCAACTCGGTCGTCCCAGTCATCGGTCGCTTCGTCGCGGATCCGGGCGGCGACGAAATCCCAGTTCGGCGTGACGGTCACGTCGCCGGCGATACCGGGGATACGGCGCGCCTCGGCGAGAAGGTTCGCGGCGCGGATCATCATCTTGGTCGGGATGCAGCCCCAATAGGGGCACTCGCCACCGACGAGCCCTCCGTCGATGCCGATCACGTCGAGGCCCTCCTCAGCGAGACCACTCGCGACCAACTCACCCGCGATGCCCATCCCCAACACGATCACGTCGGCTCGGTCGCTCATTTGCGTGGCTCCAGATCGTCTGAGGGTCGATACGTCGGAAACCCGGCTCACCCGGCGGGGCTTCCCGCCGCCCGTCGCGGGAATCGTCCACGACGCGTCCGGGTTCCCGTCACATGACCAACACACGCGGATCTCAGAAGAACTCGGGGCTGCTGCGACGTGCCGTATGGAACGGCGCGGTGCTTGCCGAGAGCGACGACGTCGTCCGACTCGAGGGCAACGACTACTTCCCTGCCGACTCGCTTCGGGCGGAGCACTTCCAGAAGAGTCGCGCCCACTCGCTGTGCCTGTGGAAAGGAATCGCGTCGTACTACGACATCGTCGTCGACGGTGTCATCCTTCCCGAAGCCGCGTGGTACTACCCACATCCGACACCCCTCGCACGCAAGATCAAAGGGCGCGTCGCGTTCTGGGCCGGCGTCGAAGTCGAATCGATACCAGCGCGTGACCCCGAACATCACGACGCGAGCAACTCGACGCCGCGTAGCACGAAGTCGGAACCCGCCCCGATCGGATCGGATGCGACCCGCAACGTGTCGTAGCGCAGCACCGCGCCGAACGGCGCGTTCCAGTATTCGGGGTCGCCGGGCCGTGCGTCGTCCCAGGGCCCGACGTAGAGATAGGGCTGCGCGCAGAAGGAGTCGCCGGGCGACGCGCCGATGTTCACGCGTCGTTGGGGGGCCGCGGCGACGTCGCAGCCGACGTCGAAGTGCTCGGGCCAGAGTTGCACGACTGATGGTTCGGCTGCGGTTCCCAGCGCGCCGATCGCGGAGTCCAGCACCGCCCAGCCGAGGTCGAACCACCGGTGGACGAGCCGCGCCGCGTCGGCGTCGAGCGCGAGCTCTTCGGTCGGGTCTCCCAGAGGTGGCGTGTCGTGACCGGCGTCGAACGGCTCGGTGAGATCGACACCAACGAGGTCGGCCGCGTCGAGCAGCGTCGCGCTCTGGAGCTCGAGCGACGTGGTGTGGGAGCTTGGTCCGGCGATCTCGCGGATCAGCCGCGTCCCCGCGATTCGGACGACCTCGTGCTCGGGTCCGCATGCGGGCGTGCCAATGCCGCCGGGTGTCGCGCGCAGCCCGAACTTTCCGCAGAGCGCAGCGCGTCGCCGCGCGAGCACGTGGGTCGCGAGGCGTTGGATTGCCGCTCGGGTTGTCGGGTAGGTCTCAGGGAGTTCGTGGCGTTCCATCGTCGCTTCCTTCGGGAAGATCCCCGGTACGGGTGCTGCCTGCCGCGGGGTGATCGGGGCCGGGGCGGGAGGGTGCTCCGATCACCCCGCATGCCGAGGAACCCTCACTGTCTCGCCGGCCCTCCGAGAGTGTCCGATTGCGAACACTCATACCCTCGCGTCATGACCGAGGTTCACCGGTTGCGACGCGGGCCAACCCTTCGAGGTCGATGAGGTCGATCGAGCCGTACCCGAGCGACACGACGTGTTCGTGTTCCATGTGCTTGAGCGCGCGGTTGACACTCGGACGACGAACTCCGAGCAGGGATGCGAGGACCGACTGGCTCATCCGGACTGTCCCGTCCTCGGCGTGGTGGAGCAGGAGCGTCGCGACCTGCGCCTCGACGTCCCCGGCGAGGAGCTCGACGAGGCGGGTCTGGGTGCTTGCCATCCGCTGGGCCACCGAGACGAGCCATCGCCGTGCGAGGCGCGGCCGGCGTTCGAGCAGACCGAACAGGGTGACCGAGTCGATCGACAGCAAGACGGAGTCTTCGACGGCGCGGGCGTCGAACGGTTCGAGCATGCGGACCACCACCGGGATGTCGCCGAACACGTCGCCCACCCGGAGGAGCTGGAGCACGACGCGGCGTCCACCCAGCTCGCGGGACAGTTCGATCGAACCGCGGCGGATGATGTGGACCCGTGCCGGCGCGGCTCCCGCTCGTAGCACGAAAGTGCCGCCGGCATGGGTGGTCTCGTCGAGCTGTCCTTCGAGCTCGGCGATGTCGTCGACTCCGAGTGGGGCGAGCTCACCGCGGCCCAGACACTGCGCGATCCACGCCGCGTGCCCGAACGGCGGTGCCTCGCTCATGAGATCCATCAGTTGCATCTCACTTTCGTCGACGCGCTCGAGATCATGGTGACACGCCACGATCATGCGTGTGGCGGTGGAGCAACATCGGGTTTCGAGCTCGTCGACGCCGGGAGGCTCTCGACCGGCCGCTGGTTCATGCCGACGGGGAACCCGGCGTGCCCGTTCCTGCTTCCCGTCGTCTGCTGCGCGGGGAATCCGCTCCGCATGGTCAAATGCAATCACGATGGCAGAGCAGCTCGTGGTTCTCGATGGCAGCACCTTCTTCGTCTCCGACCGCGCGGGCGACATGGCAAATCGGAGCGGGGACGGGTTCTTCTTCGCCGACACCCGCCACTTGTCGGAGTGGCAGCTACTCGTGAACGGTGCGCCGCTGCACCTTCTGACGAGCCGTGTGATCGATTACTACTCGGCGCGGATCTTCGGGACGTTGGCGGACGCGCGCCTCGGCGTGAATCCGACGGTGTCCGTCCAGCGTGATCGAATCGTCGCCGACGGTGTGCACGAGGACGTGTTCGTCGAGAATCACAGCGACACCCGATGCCGCGTCACCGTCGAGCTGCGATTCGATGCGGACTTCGCGGATCTTTTCGAGGTCAAAGACCAACTCGCGAAGCGCGGTACACGAAGCACCGAGATCTCGGACCGTTCCGTGACGCTCTGGTATGACCACGGTGCCTTTCGACGAGGAACGCGACTCGTATTCAGCCTTCCCGGCTCGCTCGGCGAACACGCCGCGCGGTTCGAGCTCGAGCTCGAACCGCGGAGCCGATGGGGGCTCTGCATCGACGTCTGCTGCATCGCGGAGGACCGCGAGCATGGTCCGCGTGCGGGACACGGCGGCTTTGGTGCGCTCCAACCGCTGATGCCGCTCACACTCCAGGAATGGCTTGACGACGCCCCGCGACTCGAGAGCGACCGCCCAGGCATGGTCGCCACCTACCGGCAGAGTCTGCTCGACCTCGCGGCCTTGCGGTTCCGGCCGTTCGCAGAGATGGACTGGTCGCTGCCCGCTGCGGGTCTGCCGTGGTTCATGGCGTTGTTCGGGCGCGACAGCCTGATCACCGCGTACATGGCGTTGCCATTCCAACCCAGACTCGCGGCAGCCACACTCGATGCCCTCGCCGCCCTCCAAGCACACGAGGACGACGCGTTCCGGGACGCCGAACCCGGCAAGATCCTCCACGAGTTGCGTTGCGGGGAGCTCGCCACACTGGGTGAGGTCCCCCACAGTCCGTACTTCGGCTCGCACGATGCCACCCCCCTGTTCTTGATCCTCCTCGACGAATACGAACGCTGGACCGGCGACACCGAACGAGTTCGGCGTCTCGAGGTCGCCGCACGAGCGGCGCTGGCATGGATCGAAGGTCCCGGAGACCGTGACGGCGACGGGTACCTCGAGTACCAGACTCGATCACCGAAGGGCCTCGCCAACCAGTGCTGGAAGGACTCGTGGAACTCGGTGCTCTTCGCCGACGGCCGTCGCGCCGAGCCTCCGATCGCGACCTGCGAGATCCAGGGTTACGCGTACGACGCTCGGGTGCGCGCCGCCCGCTTGGCCCGCGAGGTGTGGGACGACGCGGGGCTCGCGGACCGGCTCGAGGCCGACGCTGCTGCACTGCGACAGCAGTTCCATCGGGACTTCTGGTGCGCCGAACGTGGGCACTACGCACTCGCGCTCGACGGCGCCAAACAACAGGTCGATGCGCTCACTTCGAACGTCGGGCATCTCCTGTGGAGCCGTATCGTGCCCGACGAGCACGCGCCGGCAGTCGCGCGTGCGCTCCGAGCCCCGGAGCTGCACAGCGGGTGGGGAATCCGAACGATGTCGACGCGGGACTCCGGGTACAACCCGCTCGAGTACCACAACGGCACTGTGTGGCCCCACGACACTGCCATCATTGCCGAGGGGCTGCGACGCTACGGGTTCCGCGACGACGCCTCGGCGCTGGCGTTCGGCCTCTTCGAGACGGCCGAGGCTTTCGCGCATCGGTTGCCCGAAGTCTTCGCCGGATTCTCACGTGAAGACACAGTCATTGCGGTGGAGTACCCGACCGCGTCGAGCCCTCAGGCCTGGTCTGCGGCTACGCCGCTGCTCGCGCTGCGGACGCTGCTCGGTCTCGACGTCATCGACGGCGAGCTCCGTCACGAGGCGCATCTCGCGCCGTCATACGGCAGCGTCGCGCTGCGTGCGATCCCGTGCCGAGCGCAACGCTGGGACGTCACCTGATCACGGTTCGGCTCGCCGACGTCCCGACGGTGACCGCAGATCAGATGCGTGACGTCGATCGCCGCATGATCGAGGACTTCCATATCGAACTCGTGCAGATGATGGAAAACGCGGGCCGCAACCTCGCGGATCTCGCCGTGGCGCTCTTTGATCCTCTCGACGCGGTCGTGCTCGCCGGACCCGGCGGAAACGGTGGCGGTGGCATCGTCGCGGCGCGTCATCTCGCGAACCGAGGGGTACGGATCGCGATCACGCGGTCACACGCCGACGATGACCTCTCCCCGGTCACGGCTCACCAGGTCGAGATCGCCCAACGGATGGTCATTGCGGTCGACGACGAACCGAGGGAGGCGTCGCTCGTCATCGACGCGCTCGTCGGGTACGGCCTCCGCGGCGATCCCGCCGGCCGAACCGCCGCTCTCATCCGATGGGCGAACGAGCGGTCCTCGCCGGTGCTGTCGCTCGACATCCCCAGTGGGCTCGACGCGACCACCGGACGGATCGGTGATCCGTGCGTTCGCGCGACCGCGACACTCACGCTCGCGCTCCCGAAACAGGGGCTCGTCGACACGGTCCAAACGGGAACCCTCTACGTCGCCGACATCTCCGTGCCGCGAGATCTCTACGGAGAGATGCGCATCGACGTCCCCGCACTGTTCACTGAGGGCGCCGTCGTTCGCCTCGAACCATGAACGGGGAGGGCAGGACCGTTTCGGGTCCGACCCTCCACCGTGATCACCGGTTCGCGTCAGGAGACCGCGACCGGGGCGAGCGGCTGCTCGGTCACCCGACCGTCTGCGGCGAGCTCATCGACGCGCTGCGCCTGGAAACGCAGCACCGACCGGATGGTCGTCAGGACGAGGATCACGCCGACGAGCAGGACCGCGATCCCGAAGAGACGTAACCCCGGCAACCAGGCCGAGAACGCCCGCGTGACGCCGATGTCGGCGAGGTCGCCGCTCCGTGCGTTCGCGCCGTTCGCGATCGCGGCAGGGTCGACACCTCCGATCGAGGTCGCCGCGAAGATCCCGAGACCGAACGCGGCCATCTCGATCATCAGGCCCATGATCATCACCCACGGCGTGAACCGGCCACTCCAGGGCTTCGCCAGCTGGTAGGCGTCTGCACCGACCGCCTGTTGCACACCCCGGCCCGCATCACGCAACGTTCGCACGATGTTGACGAGGCTCATGACCACGCCCGCGAGGATCAAACCCATCCCCAAGAACGCGATCGCGCCGGAGAGTTGGACGAGTGCTTCGCCGCGACCGAGATCCGCGGCGGCGCTCCCACCGAAGAAGTCGCCGAAGTTGACGCCGGCGACGGCACCCACCGCGAGCGCGCCCGCGACGGTCATGACCCCCATGACCAGCATCGGGATGGCGAGACGTCGAGACATGCTCTGCGCCCAGTCGTCACCGGTGTACCGAACGGCACGTTCGATGTTCGTGTTGGTACTCATCTCAGATCGTTCCTTCCGTGTCGGAGTGGATGTTGATGTTCAACGTTGTGCGATGAGGCGCGGGAGCGACTCGACGAGTGCGTCACGCCGTTCACCGATCCCGCCGCGAACGCGGGCCAGGGCGGCGGGGATCGCGACTGCGAACAGCGTCGCGACGCCGAGCAACCCCAACGGCGTCGCCCATGCGGTGATCGCCCGGAACACTCCGGTGTCGCGCGCCACGTCACCAGCGGCCGGCAAGGTGTCGGCCACATCGATCCCGGCCACGACCAGCGCGACGAACGCCCCGATCACGATGAGGACGCCGACGGTCGTCAACGCCGCCACGGTTCGCCCGCCCGGTGTGACCCCGAGCCGATGATCAGATCTGGTCATTTCGATGCTCCTTCTCCCGAGGGCTGTCCGCCGCTCGGCGGATCAGAAACGAACACGGGAGCGTGACTCGGCTCACCGAATGTCACCGATTCACGCTCGGTCGTGTCCGCTCCATGCCGAACCACGGAACCGCGCGGCACGAAAAGGCCGTCCCGAAGTGTTCGACTGCGCACCATTCGCATCGCTGCCGTGCGTCTCGGGCCACACGATCGGACCAGCGTTGTGCGGCTCCGAGACGAGACGCTGCGCACGTCGGAAGGCAACGTGCCCGGCCAGGGTTCTCTCACCAGACAGCCGTCACGGCGTCCGGAAGGATCTGAACGTGGGACAGTGGCGAGTGTGAACGATCCCGACGCCAACGTGGCAGGTTCCCGGACCCGCGTCGCCGATTACGCCCTGCTGTCGGACTGTCAAGGCGCTGCGCTGGTAAGTCGCGAAGGATCGATCGACTGGGCGTGTCTTCCTCGTTTCGACTCCCCCGCGGTGTTCGCGGGCCTTCTCGGTACCGGCGCCGGACACTGGCGGGTCGGGCCGCGCGACCCCGTCGCTGTCGAACGGGCATACCTCCCCGACACGATGGTGCTGCGGACAACGGTTCGCAGCGCGGGCGGCGTCGTCACCGTCACCGACGCGATGGCGCTCGGCCCGCACGAGCACGGCCACGCGATCGGGACCGCGTCGCCGCACGTGCTGGCACGCCGAATCGACGGCATCGAAGGGACCGTCCCCGTCGAGTTCGAGCTTTCCGCACGACCGGAGTACGGGCTCACCGCGCCGCTCCTCGTGCCTGACGGCAGCGGATTCCGTACCCGCGGCGGCCCCAGCTCATATGTCCTCTCGACCGGGGTACCAGTGCAACTCGACGGCAGTGACTGCACCGCCACCGTCGATGTCGCAGCAGGCGACACGCTGTACTTCGCGTTCGCGCTCGGATCACCATGGGACGACGACACCACCCGACAGCTCACCCAATCCGAGATCGCCGAGCTGCTCGACCGGACGATCGCGGCGTGGCAGTCATGGTCGGGCCTCCACCAGACCTACGACGGTCCCTACGCGCAGCTCGTCCGCCACAGCGGCCGCGTGCTCCAGGCGCTGAGCTACGCGCCGACCGGTGCGGTCATCGCCGCACCCACGACGTCGCTCCCCGAAACGCCGGGCGGGCCGCGCAACTGGGACTACCGGTTTTGTTGGGTACGCGACGCCAGCCTCACCCTCGAGGCCTTATGGGTCGCGGCATGCCCCGACGAAGCCGAAAAGTTCTTCCGGTTCCTCGCCACCGCGGCCGGTGGACACCTCCGATCCAGTGGCGCGCTCCAAATTCTGTACGGCGTGGGCGGTGAGCGCCTCGTCGCCGAGCACGAACTCGAGCACCTCGACGGCTTCCTCGACAGTCGCCCGGTGCGCATCGGGAACGGCGCGTGGAACCAAGCCCAACTCGACGTGTACGGCGAGCTGCTCAGCGCGGCGTGTCTCCTCGCGACCACAGTCGGTTCCTTCGACGACATCAGTCGCGGGGGCGTTCGTTGCGCCCAGGTGGATGTCCCAAGGGCGACGTACTGCCCGAATCCTCGCAACGCCGATGGAACACCAGCGTTCGGAGTCGTCGGTTCCGAAGAGCCGCTTCCGAAGGAACGGCTACACGCGTGGTACAAGGATCACAGCGACTATGTGCACCGCTTCAATCGCAGTCTCGACGAACTGATCGCCGCCGGCTGGCTCCTACCCCTGCGCTGCATGATTCGGGCGTTTGACTTCAGGAGATCCTCCAGGCTGTCCGCGAAGGCGGTGGGACGGCTGCGTTCGTCGCCACGACACCGGAGCGCCGTGGTCGAAGGGGCCGACCAGCCAGTGGTCGTCCGACATACCTGTCTCACGGCGCCGGTACACTGCGCGTCGTGGACCGAAAGGCCGTGACCGCTGAGGAGTTCGAAGCACTTCCGCCTGCGGAGCAAGACCGAGTCTTCGCCGCGAGCATCGTCACCGACCTCGCCGACGTACCACCCGAGTTCCTCGCGAAGGTCCGCGCCCGGGTCGAGGCGCGCCTCTCCGCGAGTGACGCCACTCGGAAGTCGTGACCGCGCAACGCAGAAGCGTTCGTGCAACAGCAACGTTCTTCGAGGATCTCGATGCTCAGCTCGGTCCTGAGCGCGGTCCCAGCGGTGAGCCGTCTGCCCACGACTTCCT
Source organism: Acidimicrobiia bacterium (assembly GCA_040880805.1). Taxonomy (NCBI): domain Bacteria; kingdom Bacillati; phylum Actinomycetota; class Acidimicrobiia; species Acidimicrobiia bacterium. The sequence goes on from JBBDHW010000061.1 coordinate 58,811, forward strand.
GGTGTTCGAGCTCCTGCGAATCGTCGAGGTCTTTGCCGCCCGATTCGATGAGCTTCCCGAGCTGATCCCGGGTCGACCGCAATACCGCTTGCTGATCGGTGCCGGGCTGTTGGTCCGCCGGTTCGCCGTCGTCGGTCAACTCGCAGCGGACGGCGCGGTCGAGCTTGTCGAGCTGGAGCTGGACCTCGACGCGGCGCCGTAGGTCAAACCGACACGTCACGACAAATGTCGGCGAAGCGCTGCGGGTCTTCCCACCGCGGCGTGTGGGGACGCCCGGGTACACCAACAACGTGGCGTCGGTGATACGCCCTTTGAGTAGGTCTTGCATGTCGCCATGCGCCGAGCGGCGGGCAGATGCTGCTCGGCCTACCCGCAACGCCGGTCGTAACCCGGTCGTGAGCTGGTATCAGCAACTGTTGTAGCCTGCAACTCCGTGGGCCGTACTGATGTGCGAGCGGGTTCTGGGAAGCGGACGGATCGCAGCGAGATCGGCGAAGTCGTCGATGGGGTGTTGCGTGCGTCGCGGGTCTTGGTCGCGGTCGCCGCACGTTCGCTTGTCGACGTCGACCGTGATGTGACGCTGCCGCAGTTTCGGGCTCTGATCGTTCTCGCGAGTCGCGGCGGGCTCAATCCGGGTGCGTTCGCCGACGCTCTCGGCGTGCATGTTTCGACCGCGACGCGGATGTGTGATCGTCTCGTGGCCAAAGGTCTGATCAGCCGCGAGGTTCCGCGGACGAATCGCCGCGAGATCGTGCTCGCGTTGACGCCGCGGGGGCGTCGCATCGTGGACTCGGTGACTCGGCGGCGGCGAACGGAAATTGCGCGGATCGTCAAGAGTGTTCCCAAATCGCAGCGGGCGTCGATGGTGCGTGCGCTGCGCGCCTTTGGTGACGCTGCCGGTGAGCCTCCAGTCGAGGGTTGGTCGCTGGGATGGGTCGAGGAATGATCCCGCGATCGCTCGCCGCGCCGACGCGTCCATGACATCTGGGCGCGACCAAGCGTGAGCGCGCTGCGGCGATGGTGGCAGCGCGGGCGCGCTCACGCACAACAGCGGTTCGGCGTCGCGCGGCCCGATCTGCGCGAGGTTGGTCTTCGTTTGCGCGTCGTGCTCGGCCTGGCGGCACTGGTCGGCGTGTCGACCGGCTGCATCGTCGCCGCGTTCGACAAAGTCGTGCGAGATGGCATGTTCGCGTGGGTGTTGCGACAGCCGGTGGCGCTGGCGGCCGCGATCCCTGCGTTGGGGCTCACCGTCGCGGTATTGGTAGCGCGAGCGCCGGGACATGGAGATACGGCAACGACCGACGCGTACGTCCGCACGTATCACGAACGCGGTGGAACCCTCCGCGTGCAGGATCTCTGGGCGAAGCTCCTGGAGTGCGCCGCGACCCTGGGCTCGGGCGGGGCGCTCGGCTACGAAGGACCTGCGCTCCTCAGCGGCGCGACCCTCGGCTCATGGGCGGAGAGCCGATTCATGCAGCGTTTCCGCCAAGACGACGCCAAGGTGCTCATGGTGGCCGGCGCAGCCGCCGGGATCGCGGCGGTGTTCCGCGCGCCGCTCACGGGCATCGTCTTCGCCCTCGAGGTTCCATATACCCAGGACCTCGCTCGCCGGGCACTGCTCCCGGCGCTCGTCGGCGCGAGCACGTCGTATCTCACGTTCGTCGCACTCCTCGGTACTGGCCGGATCTTCGAGATCTCCGGAGGCGCCGCGTTCGATCTGCGCGACCTCCTCGGCGGCTTCGCCGTCGGCGTCTTGTGCGGCGCGTTGGCGCGCGTCGGGGCATGGGCGATCGCGCGCGCCAAGCACCTCGCGATCCCGGTCGCGATCCGTGTGGCGGGAGCGGGCCTGGCACTCTTCGCGCTGGCGCTCGTGTCCCACCAATGGTTCGACGCTCCGCTCAGCTTGGGATCTGGTTACGAGGCGATCGCCTGGGCGCAACGCCACGAGACCGCGCTCGGTCTGCTCGTTGCACTCTTCCTGGTGCGATTCGCCGCCACCTGGTTCACGGTCGCCGGCGGTGGTGTCGGCGGACTGTTCATCCCCCTCGTGACCCAAGGCGCGATCGCGGGACACGTCGTGCAAGCCGTCGTGCACGCACCCAACCCGGGGCTCTTCCCGACTGTCGGCATCGCCGCGTTCCTCGGCGCCGGCTACCGGACCCCGCTCGCCGGGGTCTCCTTCGTCGCCGAGGCAACCGGCCAACCCGGCTTCGTCGTTCCCGCCCTCCTCGCCGCCGCGGCATCCCAGCTCGTGATGGGCCGCTGGTCGTTCAGCCCGCACCAGCGCGACGAACGGCGCCCCAATCTCATCCCCCTTGACCAGATTGCAGTCGAGACGCTCATGTCACCCAATCCCGACACGGTCACCGCCGATCGCCCCCTCGACGAGTGCCTCATCGAGATGTCACGCGAGAACCGTCGCTGGGTTCCCGTCGTCGACGACGGCCGCTACTTCGGCCTGCTCGCCCTCACCGACATCGCGAAGGTCCCGCCCGCGGAATGGTCGCATCGCACTGCACGCGACGTCGCCCGCACCGACGTCCCCACGGCAAGCGCTTCCGACTCGGTCGCGCACATCGCGCACATGATTCGCGAACATGGTGCCGGAGCCGTCGCGATCAGCGACGACGGCCGCGTCACCGGCGTTGTGACCATCCGCGACATCGCCAACATCGAACGACTCCTCGACCGGCTCGACGCCGAGGCCGACCCCTAGCGACAAGGAGCTCACATGATCGAACAGATTGCAACGCTTCCCGACAACGTCGTGGGCTTCGTAGCCAAGGGCGAAGTCACCTCCGACGACTACAAACAGCGTCTCGTGCGAGCACGCACTCGCGGTACACGACAAGATCCGTCTCCTCTACGTTCTCGGCAGTGACTTCACCGGGTATTCCGGCGGTGCGATGTGGGAGGACGGCAAGGTGGGCATGGAGCACCTCACGCGATGGGAGCGAATCGCCGTCGTTTCGAACCAGTCAGGCATCCGACACGCCGTGAACATCCTCGGATACCTCATCCCGGGCCAAGTCAAGGCCTTCGATCTCGCCGACGAGGCCGACGCGACTGCGTGGATCACCGGCTGAGCTCACGCCAGGAGACGCTCGCGGTCGTCGAGAAGAGGGCACAGAACTGGACGTGCGCGTCGGTGAAGAGCCGGACGATCGCTGCGGGCGCGGACCATTCCTAGGCGGAGCCGAAGCTTTCGCGGAGGTGGCAGGCGTAGAAGTCCGGCCAGGCTTCATCGGTGTCAGCGGCGTGTGGTCGCGGTCGAGTTGCACCAGTGCATGCACCAGATGGCTCCGAACCGGTCGCGTACCCAGCAGTTGGGGCAGCTCGGAGAGAGTGAGCAACCAGTCCGCGTACCACGAAGCCCAGTCTTCATCGGTACCGTCGGTGATGCGGTACACGCGGTGATGCGCCTCGGCTGCTTCTTCCAACAACGCCGCTACGGGTTCGTTCGTGCTTTTGGTCATCGCTGCTCCACCTCGCTTGTTCCGAGGGCGGTCCGCTCGAGGCGGGCTGTTGTGTCGTCGTCCGATCACTCGTGGTCGAGTTGGGCGATGAGATTCTTCGGCGCCACCTGGCGGAAGGCATCCTCGATGATGGCGGCGATCTCGTCCCAATCAACCTTGTTTGCGCCTGACGTGTCGAGGAACACGCCGAGCCACCCCGAGAACGTCCCACTCGCCGACGGGGTCGGCTCGAAGAATCGGTCCGGTTCGGCGCCCACGAGTTCCTCGGCGACGCCAGGCGGGGCGGGACACCACAACGAGATCCGGCCATCGCCGCGATGGTCGTCGTGGTAGTAGCAGAGCGGCCGGCTGTCTTGGATGAAGAAGCAGCGTGCCCCGTGGCTGAGCCGCTCGTTCACTCCGGGGAATGCGAGCGCAATCTCGCGCACGCGCTCGTATTCACGCTCTCCCATCCGGAGACTCTCGCGCAGACTGAACATTGCCGAGAGGGAAGGTCCTCGCTTCCGTTGGGACTTTGGTGTGACCGAGCGCCGGACGGCGGCAAGCTCGAGGGCTTCCTCGAGGAGGGGCTGCCAGCTTCGGTGGCGTCGGTGGGGGACGGTCACCCACTCGCGGAAGCGACGCCCGCTGGGCGCGAACGGTTCCGCCTTGCCGGCATCGATGAGAGCAGAAGCTCGTTCCTCGTTGAGCTTGACGACGAGCTCGCCCGTGCGGTGATCGCAGCTGGCAAAGAAGTCACCGTCGAGGCGCAGGCAGGGAAAGCCCATCATCGTGGAGCGGGTGACGCCGGCCCGCTGGAGCAGCGGTGTCGCGAGCGCCCAGAAGCGCTCTTGTTCGGGACTGTTGGCATGTGCGGTCATGTCAGACCGAGCTCGTGGGCGGTCGGGACGCGCTGGTCCGCGAGTTGATCGACGCCGGGGTCTCGGCCTTCGGCGACGGCGGCCAACCGCGCCAGGTAGTTGCTCCAGCCGCCGGAGTGCGCGTCGGCCATCGGTCCGGCGAGCCCGCGATGTATGAGGCGAAGCTCGGTGCCCGCGTCGCGCGGTCGCAGGTCGATCTCGACCGTGGTCGATCCGGGTGCGATCCCGACATCGGCGCGATCCCAGCCGAAGGTGAACACGACGCGCCGGTCGGGCACGAGCTCGACGAACGCGCCGACGACACTGTCGCCGCTGCTGTGCGTCCAGGAAAGCGCGCCTCCAGCTTTCGGATCGGCCTGCGCCACGGGCGCCATCCATTCGGTCAGCAGCTCGGCGTCGGTCAACAACGCGTACACGCGCGCCGGCGGCGCGTCGATGAACAGCCGCTGCTCGACCAGCTTCACGCCGACGTTCGCTTCCGACCGCGCGTCGGCACCTGCGCTTCGGCACGCGTCTTGAGCGAGTCGAGTCGGTCGCCCCACAGCTCGTCCAACGCGGCGCGAACCTCGGCCAACCGCTGCAGATCGACGTGGTAGAGGCGCCGCTTCGCGTCCACGCGGACGTGCATGAGGCCCGTCGTGCGCAGGAGTTTCAAGTGCGGGCTCGCGGCCGACGGTGACAACCCGGCGACCTCGGCGAGCTCGGACGCGCTGCGCTCCTCGTCG